>CBCSOI010000001.1:0-30614 GCA_965141595.1 uncultured Atopobiaceae bacterium
TGGACGATGGCATGGTGCCCCTCGATGCGGATGTCGGCGCCCATGCGGTTGAGCTCGGCGGCAAGCATGAAGCGGTTCTCGAAGACGTTCTCGGTGATGATGGAGTCGCCCTCGGCATTGGCCAAGAGCGTCATGGTCTGGGCCTGCATGTCCGTGGGGAAGCCCGGGTACGGCAGGGTCTGGATGTCCGTGGGCCTGATGGGGCCCGTGCGCCAGACGCTGCACCCGCGCTCCTCGCGCTCGATGGTGAGACCCATGAGCTCGTACTTGCGCAGGACGAGGCCGAGGTGCTGGGGGTCGAAGCCCGTGACGCGCACGGGCTCGCCCACAAGCCCTCCCATGGCGATGAAGGTGCCGGCCTCGATGCGGTCGCCCACGACCTCGTGGGTCACGGGATGCAGGTCGCCCACGCCCTCGATCTCCACCAGGGGAGTGCCCGCACCGGTGATCTTGGCGCCCATCTCGTTGAGCATGTTGGCGAGGTCGACGATCTCGGGCTCGCGGGCGGCGTTGTCGATGACCGTGGTGCCCTTGGCGTGGACCGATGCCATCAGCAGGTTCTCGGTGGCGCCCACCGACGGGAACTCGAGGGTCACCGTGGTGCCCTGGAGGCCGTGCGGGGCGCTGGCATAGATGTTGCCGTGGTCGACCTTGAACTCCACGCCCAGGGCCTCGAGGCCGAGCATGTGCATGTCGATCTTTCGGGCGCCGATGTTGCAGCCACCGGGCATGGCCACCACGGCCTTGCCGAAGCGGGCGAGCAGCGGCCCGAGGACCGCCGTGGACGCGCGCATCTTGGCGACGAGCTGGTAGGGGGTCACCCACGAGTCGACGTCGGTGGTGTCGATCCTGAGCTCGTGGGGGCCGAGGACCTCGACCTTGGCGCCGAGGCACTCGATGACCTTGCCCATGGTGTGGACGTCGGAGATGTTCGGGACGTTCGTGAGCTCGTTCACGCCAGGTGCCATGAGGGTGGCGGCCATGAGTTTGAGGGCCGAGTTCTTTGCCCCCTCCACCTGCACCTCGCCGGTGATGGGGTAACCGCCCTCTATCTGGATGACGTCCATGGTCTCCTCCCGTTCATGGTTAGGTCGAACACGATTCTATGCGAGGGAATGCGATTTCCGTCAGCTTGCCGCGGCATCACGGTGCGCGCACATAGGAAAAAAGCGGGGACGGCCATGCCGCCCCCGCTCCGGGTCAGAGGGATGTGGCCGGTCCCTACCGGCTGCCCCAGCGCTGCTCCTCTGCCAGAAGGAGATCGCACCAGACGATCTTGGAGTCGAAGTACGCCCTGCGGGAGTCGCCCGCGGGGAGCTTGGCGAGCTCCTCCTCCGCCTCGGCCCGGGTGGCCGTGACCACCTTGGGGTCGATGTCGTCGACGTCGCGGGCGTGGTTGGCCAGCACGATGACCATGTCGCCCGTGATCTCGGCGTAGCCGCCCGAGACCACCACGCGGCTCTGCGTGGCCCCCGTGTCGTCGGGCTCGTGCATGATGCGCACGATGCCGTCGCCGAGGGCGCAGATCTCGCGGGCATGGCCCGGGAGGACGCCGAGCTC
Source organism: uncultured Atopobiaceae bacterium (assembly GCA_965141595.1). Taxonomy (GTDB): domain Bacteria; phylum Actinomycetota; class Coriobacteriia; order Coriobacteriales; family Atopobiaceae; genus Granulimonas. Next base: position 1,561 of record CBCSOI010000001.1, read on the forward strand.
GCCCGACTTGGTCACCAGCACGATCGAGGTGGCCTCACCCTCGTGCATGAGCTTGTCCGGACGCACGATCTGGTAGTCGATCTTGGCCATGGCGCCCCCTTACGCCTCCCCGTCCTTGAGCAGCTTCTCGTAGCGCTTGCGCACCTCGTCGATGGTGCCGGCGTAGCGGAAGCACTGCTCAGGGATGTCGTCGCACTCGCCGTCGACGATGGCGGCGAAGGAGCGCACGGTGTCGGCCACGTGGACGTAGGTGCCGGGGTTGCCCGTGAACTGCTCGGCCACGTGGAACGACTGGGAGAGGAACTGCTGGATCTTGCGGGCGCGCTGGACGGTCTTGCGCTGATCCTCGGACAGCTCGTCCATGCCGAGGATGGCGATGATGTCCTGGAGGTCGGAGTAGGCCTGGAGCGCCTCCTGCACGGCCATGGCCACGCGGTAGTGCTCCTCGCCCACGACGGTCGCGTCGAGGGCGTCCGAGGAGGAGCCCAGCGGGTCGATGGCCGGGTAGATGCCCAGGTCGGAGATGGAGCGGGACAGCACCGTCGTGGAGTCGAGGTGCGTGAAGGTCGTGGCGGGCGCCGGGTCGGTGAGGTCGTCGGCGGGCACGTAGACAGCCTGCACCGAGGTGATCGAGCCCTCCTTGGTGGAGGCGATGCGCTCCTGGAGGTCGCCCATCTCGGTGGCCAGTGTGGGCTGGTAGCCCACGGCCGACGGCATGCGGCCGAGCAGGGCCGAGACCTCGGAGCCGGCCTGGGAGAAGCGGAAGATGTTGTCGATGAAGAGCAGCACGTCCTGGCCCTGGTCGCGGAAGTACTCGGCCTCGGTCAGACCGGCGAGGGCCACGCGCAGGCGGGCTCCCGGCGGCTCGTTCATCTGGCCGTAGACCAGGCAGGTGCGGTCGATGACGCCCGACTCGCTCATCTCGAGGTAGAGGTCGGTGCCCTCGCGGGTGCGCTCGCCGACGCCGGTGAACACCGAGGTGCCGCCGTGCTCCATGGCGAGGTTGTTGATGAGCTCCTGGATGAGCACCGTCTTGCCGACGCCGGCGCCGCCGAACAGGCCGGTCTTGCCGCCGCGGATGTAGGGCTCGAGCAGGTCGATGGCCTTGATGCCCGTCTCGAAGATCTCGACCGAGGTGGTGAGGTCGTCGAAGCGCGGGGCGGCGTGGTGGATGGGGTAGTACTGGACGTCGTCGGGCATGCCCTTGCCGTCCACGGGCTCGCCGAGCACGTTCCACACGCGACCCAGGGTGGCGTTGCCGACGGGCATCTCCATGGGCTTGCCGGTGTCGATGACATGGAGGCCGCGCTGCATGCCGTCGGTGGAGCTCATGGCCACGGTGCGCACGATGCCGCCGGGAAGCTGGCTCTCCACCTCGAGCACCGTGTGGATGTGCCCGAAAGGCGTGTCGGCGTCCACGATGAGGGCCGTGTAGATGGCCGGGATGTGCTCCTCGAACTTGACGTCGACGACAGGGCCCACGATGCGGACGATGACGCCCTTCTCCTCGTCGGACTCGCGCTGGATCGAGGTCTTGAGGACCTTGTCCAGGTTCAACGACGAGAGCTTGGTCGCTTCTGCCATTACTTCTCCTCCAATGCGGCTGCTCCGCCGACGATCTCGTTGAGCTCCGTGGTGATGGAGCCCTGGCGGATGCGGTTGTACTCGCGGCTCAGCGTCGAGATGATCTCGGTCGCGTTATCGGTGGCCGCCTGCATGGCCCGGCGACGCGCACCGTGCTCGGCGGCGGCGGAGTCGATGAGGGCGTGATAGATGACGGTTCGGACGTAGCTGGGGATGAGGTAGCCCAGCACCTCCGCAGGGGCGGGGTCGAACTCGAAGTCGTTCGCCACCGCCTTGACCGAGGAGAGCGCCTCCTGCTCGCGCGGCGCGTTGGGCAGGCGCAGCGTCTCCCGGGTCACGGGGAGCAGCTCCTCGACGGTGAGCGTCTGCTCGACGCGGCTCTTGGCGTGCTGGTAGCAGATCTCGACGTGGTCCAGGCGCCCGGAGACGAAACCGTCCATGACGTAGCTGGCGATCTGGTTCGCCTCCACCAGGGTGGGCTCGGCCGAGATGCCGGTGAACGACAGGATAGGCTTGCGGCCACGGGAGGAGAAGTACTCCGTGGGCTTAGTGCCGCAGCAGATGAGCTCGACCTCCACGCCCTGCTCGGCCCGCTCGCGGATGCGCCGCTCCACCGTGCGCTCCACCTGCACGTTGAAGCCGCCGGCGAGCCCGCGGTCGGAGGCCACGCAGATGATGAGCGCGCGGCGGACACCCGTGTGCTCCTTGAGGAGCGGTTGGTCGTCGGTGCCGCCGGCCGCCGCCACGCTCGCCAGCATGGTGGTCATGGCCTCCTTGTAGGGGGCGCCGTCGGCGGCGCGCTGCAGGGCCCGCATGATCTTGGTGGTGGAGACCATCTCCATCGTGTGGGTGATCTGCTTGGTGCTGGTGACCGAGCGGATGCGGCGCTTGATGTCTCGAAGGTTGGCCATGGCCCTTAGTCTTCCTCTGCCAGAGACCCGGCGGAGTCCTCGAGCGTCGTGGCGACGCCAGCGGACTCGACGGCGTCCTCCTCGAGCTGCTCGCGGTCGGCGCCGCGCATGGCGGCCTTGCGGCCGGCGACGAACTGCTTCTTGAAGGTGCGGCAGGCACCCTTGAGCTCCTCGGCGGTCTCGTCGGAGATGCGGCCCTCGCGGATCTTCTCGCGCAGGGCGACGCGGCTCGACTTCATGTAGTCGACGAACCCGTCGCGGAAGGCGATGACCTCGTCCAGGGGGATGTCGTCGAGGAAGTCGTTGTTGCCCGCGAAGATCACGGCCACCTGGTCCACCACGTCGAGGGCCGAGAAGCGCTTCTGGCGCAGGAGCTCGGTCATGTGGGCGCCGCGGTTGAGCTGCGCCTGGGTGGAGCGATCGAGGTCGCTGCCGAACTGCGAGAAGCTCTGGAGCTCGGCGTAGCTGGCGAGGTCGAGGCGCAGGTTGCCGGCCACCTGCTTCATGGCCTTGATCTGCGCGCCGCCGCCCACGCGGGACACGGAGATGCCCACGTCGACCGCGGGGCGCTGACCCTGGAGGAACAGGTTGGACTGCAGGTAGATCTGGCCGTCGGTGATCGAGATCACGTTGGTGGGAATGTACGCGGAGACATCGCCCTCCTGCGTCTCGATGATGGGGAGCGCCGTGAGCGAGCCGGAGCCGTGGGCGGCGTCGAGCTTGCAGGCGCGCTCCAACAGGCGGGAGTGCAGGTAGAAGATGTCGCCGGGGTAGGCCTCGCGTCCCGGCGGACGGTGCAGCGTCAACGACATCTGACGGTAGGCCACAGCCTGCTTGGAGAGGTCGTCGTAGACCACGAGCACGGCACGGCCGGGGTTGTTCTCGTCGGCAGGCTTGCCATCGGCGCCGTTGTACATGAAGTACTCTCCGATGGCGGCGCCCGACATCGGGGCGATGTACTGGAGCGGCGCGGAGTCGGAGGCGGTGGCGGCCACGATGATGGTCTTGTCGAGCACGCCGTGGCTCTCCAGCGTCTGGCGGATGGTGGCCACCGTGGAGGCCTTCTGGCCGATGGCGACGTAGATGCAGATCATGTCGCTGTCGGCCTGGTTGATGATGGTGTCGACGGCGATGGCGGTCTTGCCCGTCTTGCGGTCGCCGATGATGAGCTCGCGCTGGCCCCTGCCCACAGGGATCATGGCGTCGATGGCCATGAGACCGGTCTGCACGGGCTCGCACACGGGGGTGCGGGCCATGATGCCCGGGGCCTTGAACTCGACGGGGCGGCGCGCCACGGTCTCCATGGGGCCGAGGCCGTCGATGGCCTCGCCGAGGGGGTTGACCACGCGGCCGAGCATGGCCGGGCCCACCGGGATGTCCATGACGCGGCCTGTGGTGCGGCACTCGTCGCCCTCGCGGATGGCCTCGACGTTGCCGAAGAGCACCGCGCCCACCTCGTCCTGGTCCAGGTTCTGGGCCAGACCGTAGACATGCTCGCCCGTGAGCGCGCTGGTGAAGTCCAGGAGCTCGCCGGCCATGGCGCTCCGAAGGCCGCTCACGCGGGCGACGCCGTCGCCGATCTCGACGACCTTCGACACGTCCTGGGTGTCGATGGCGGCCGTCATCGCGTCGAGCTTGCCCCTCAGGATGCTCGCTATGGTATCGGCGTTGATGGTCGTGCCGTCGTTTTGAGACTTCTCGTCAGCCACGCCCTACTCGCCTCCCTTTGCCTTGAGCACCCTTCGAGCGTTCTCGAGCTGGGTGCGGACCGATGCGTCGCGGCGCTCGCCGCGCGCGTTGAAGATGATGCCCCCGATGATGGACGGGTCGACGTGCTCCACCACGAAGACGGGCTTGTCGTACTCCATGGAGAGGAACTGCTCGACCTCCTCGCGGAGGTTGTCGTCCAGGGGGATGGCGGTGGTCACGTCGACGGCCACCACGTCGACCTCGGCATGGAAGAGGGCCGAGTACCGCTGGGCGATGTCGGGGAGCAGCTGCTCGTCGCCGCGCTCCAGGATCACCTTGAGGGTGTCCGACATCTCGCCGAGCGCGTTTGCGAGACCGTCGAGGGCGCGGAGGTCGCGCTTCTCGCGTCCCTCGGCCCGGGCCGCCTCGAGCAGCGTGCGGGCATAGGTCTCGACCTTGTCCTTGTCCATGCGGCTATTCGTTGCCATCTGCGTCTCCGGCTTCTGCCAAGGACCGCTCGATCAGGCGCTTCTGGGTCTCGACGTCGAGGTTCTCGCCGATGATCTTGCCGGCGAGGTCGACGGCGAGGTCGGCGGCCTGGTCGACGAGCTCGGCCATGGCGGCGTGACGCTCGGCCTCGATGCCCTCGCGGGCCTTGTCCTGGATCCGCTTGGCGTCGACGTTGGCCTGCTTGATGATGGCTTCCTTGGACGCCTCGGCGTTCTTCTTGGCCTCGGCGACGATCTCGTCTGCCTGGGCCTGGGCGTCGTCGATGGTGGCCTCGGCCTTCTTGAGGGCCTTCGCCGCGTCGACCTTCGCCTGCTCGGAGGCGTCGAGATTGTCCTGGATGGCCTTCTGGCGGGCATCGAGGGTCTTGATGACGCTCGGCCACACGAGCTTGGCGAGCACCGCCCAGATGACGACGAAGGCGATCAGGGCCGGGATGAACTCGGCCGGCTTGGGGATCAGGATGTCGAACGCCGAGGCCGCGAGCGCGGGCGTGGGCACCGCCATGGCGAAGGCGACGGCCCCCGCCACGGTGACGGCGAGATACTGCACCCGCCCTTTCTGGGACTTGTTCATGTCACGAACCTCCAACGTGATGGGGTCTGGCCGTCTTAGGCCAGCAGGGAGACGACGAAGCCGATGAGGGCGAGCGCCTCGACGAAGGCGGAGGCCAGGATGAAGACGGTGAACAGACGGCCCTGGACCTCGGGCTGACGTGCCATGGACGTGGTCGCGCCGTAAGCGGCGATGCCGATACCCAGGCCGGCGCCGATAACACCAATTCCGTAACCGATGACTCCCACGATTCCTCCTTCTGACGGTCCGACCTCGGACTCGTTCCCACTGGGGTCTTGTCTATGCACAGGCGGCCGGGCCGCCATGATGCCTGGTTGCTACTCGTCCTCCTCGGCGAGCTGCACGTACACGGCCGTGAGCAGCGAGAAGACGTAGGCCTGGATGCAGGCCACGAGGATCTCCACGGCGTAGATGGCGATGAGCACGAGCAGCCAGAGCAGCGAGATGCCGGCGCCCGTGAACGCCTCGAGGGTGACGCCCTGCGCGAAGCGGGCGATGAAGAGCGAGGCGAGGATGGCGAAGGTGCCCATGACCACATGGCCGGCGAACATGTTGCAGAACAGACGCACGGCCAGGGTGATCAGACGCAGGAACGTCGAGAAGAGCTCGATGACCCAGACGAGCCAGTCCATGGGGAAGGGCACGCCCTTGGGCTTGAGGCTCTTGATGTACCCCCAGCCGCCGTCCTTCTTGACGCCGACGTAGATGAAGTAGATGAACGAGATGAGGGCCAGGGCGAAGGTGACGCCGATGGTGCCCGTGCCGGGGTGCATGCCCGGGATCACGCCCATGAGGTTGTTGATGAGGATGAAGAAGAACACCGTGGCGATGAAGGGGAAGTGCTGGCGCCAGGTGGAATGCAGGATGTCCTCGACGAGGTCCTTGCGGGCGAACTCGATGACGTACTCGACGCCGTTGACGAAGCGGCCCTGGGGCACGAGACTGGCAGCCTGCTTCTTCTTGAAGACGAAGAGCACCACGCAGAGAACCGCGATGGCGGCGAACATGAACACCGTGTACTGGGTGATGCCGAAGTTGAGATTGCCCGCCACGGGCTGGGCTATGAAACTGTCGACAAGCTCGTTGACCGCCTCAGGCAGCTTCTCGAACTCTTCCACGTCTCCTCCTTCTGTGCTAGCGCCAGTGGCTCATCCAGCGCCAAGCCTTGTACGCCTCGACCGCCCACGCCCCGAGAAACACGGTCACCATGACCGAGGCGAGGACGGCGAAGCGGGTCGTTGCGGCCCCGTACGCCCATCCGAGGACGGCCGTGAGCAGCGTCGTCGAGAGGACGGTTGCCCCGAGGCCGGCCGCGACCGGTACGCGCGCGCCCCTCCGAGCCATCCGGGCGAGCGCGAGACCCGGCAGCGCCCCCAACAGGCCGAGCAGGGCACCGGCTATGAGTGTCATGAGCCCCATGTTCCCCTGCCTGGCAGCGGAGCCGCCGAAATCCGAGTCTGTATCGTAGTCTTCCCCAATCCAAGCCGCCACGGGGACGACCTTTGCCCTCAATATATATGAAGCCTTCGTGGATACCTGCGACGACTGTTTCAGGGATGGTATAGAAGCCGATGTAAAAGGCCGGGGCCCGCACCTGGACCCCAGCCTTTCGACCGGTCTTGCGTACTACTTCGTGCCGAATATGCGGTCGCCGGCGTCGCCGAGGCCCGGCAGGATGTAGGCGTGGTCGTTAAGCTCGCGGTCGATGGCGCAGGTGTAGATGCGCACGTCGGGGTCGTGCTCGAGCACGGCGGCCAGGCCCTCGGGGGCAGACACCAGGACGAGCAGGCGGATGTCGCCCACGCCGGCGCGGCGCAGGTAGTCGATGGCGGCGTTGGCGGAGCCGCCCGTGGCGAGCATGGGGTCGACCACCAGGCAGGTGCGGTTCTCGACGTCGGACGGGAGCTTGCAGTAGTACTCGTGGGGCTCGTGGGTCTCGGGGTCGCGGTACATGCCCACATGGCCCACACGGGCGGAGGGCACGAGCTCGAGCAGGCCGTCGACCATGCCCAGGCCGGCGCGGAGGATCGGCACGATGGCCACCTTCTTGCCGGAGAGCTCCATGCAGGTGCACCGCTCGAGCGGGGTCTCGACGACGACCTCCTCCAGCGGGAAGTCGCGGGTGGCCTCGTAGCCCTCGAACAGGGCGAGCTCGCGGACGAGCTCGCGGAACTGCTTGGTGCTCGTGTCCTTGTCGCGCAGGATGGCCACCTTGTGCTGCACCAGGGGATGGTCGACCAGGGTGACGCGGCTCTCGTCGTACTGCACCGTCATCTTCTGACGTCCTTTCTCTCGCTCGCCGGTCTTCGGGCTCAGCGCCCGTCCTCCCGCATCATCTTCTCGACGCGCGCCGCGTGGCGCCCGCCGCCGAATTCCTGGGTGAGGAAGATCCTCACGATCTCGTCGTTGGTGGCGGGGTCCACGAAGCGCCCCGAGAGGCAGACGACGTTGGCGTCGTTGTGCTCGCGGCAGAGCTCGGCAAAGCCCGGGGTCTGGATGGCGACGGCCCGGATGCCAGGGACCTTATCGGCCGTCATGGCCATGCCGATGCCGGTGCCGCAGATCAGAACGCCGCGGTCGTACTCGCCCTCGGCGACCCCCCAGGCCACCTTGTGCGCGAAGTCGGGGTAGTCGACGCGGTCGTCCGTCGCGGGACCCAGGTCCACAGCCTCGTGTCCGAGCGACGTGATGAAGTCGACCACCTGGGCCTTCTGACAGAAGCCGGCATGGTCGGATGCAACCGCTACGCGCATTGGTCCTCCTCGGGTCTTGGGTGCACGCCCTGTCCAGTCTACTGGTTTGGGGGCTAAAGGGCACCGGGTTCCCGGGCCGCGGGGCGAAGGCCGCCGGCGACGAGGACGTCGTCCAACGTGACCGAGCCCTCGCGCAGGATGCGGGGTTCCGCGCCCGTGGCGTCCACGATGGTGGAGGCGGTGCCCACGGGGCACGCGCCGCCGTCCACCACGAGGTCCGCGGCTTCGGCGATGGCCTCCTCGAGCTCGTCGAAGCTCGCGGGGCTCGGGGCACCGTGGGTGTTCGCGCTGGTCATGGCCAGGGGGGCACCCGCCCGTTCGATGACCGATCGCACGAGCGGGGCGTCCGGGACGCGCAGGGCGACGGTGCCGTCGGCGGCCCTGTACTCGTCGGGCAGCCCCGCGGACGCGCGCACCACGAAGGTGAGGGCCCCGGGCCAGAGCACCCGCGCGGCACGGGACGCCCAACCCGGGACGCCCTCGCCGTACACCTCGAGGTCCCCGGGGCTGGCGACGAGCAGCGGGAGCGTCTGCGAGCGGTCGCGGCCCTTGATCGCGAACACGCGGCCGTGGCCGGGGTTTCCCGCCACGGCCAGGGCGCCGATCCCGTACACGGAGTCCGTGGGCAGGACCACCACGCCGCGGCCGGGGCCGAGCACGTCCGCGAGCCGCTCGAGGACCTGCCCGGGCACCTCGCGCCCCTCGGGGAGCCGGACCGTGTTCGTGGGTTCGCTCATGACCCCTCCTCCATGCGGCCCTTGATGGGCTTTCCCAACTCCCGGGACAGCTGCGGGAGCAGCTCGTCCATGGTCTTTTTCACAGTCTTCTTCTTGAGCTGGCACTCCCACACCACGTGGACCGTCCAGCCGTCCGCCTCCAACGTCTCCATGTTCCAGCGGTCGCGCTCCACGTTGCGGCGGAACTTCTCGGCCCAGAACTCGGCATGGGTGGCCGGCGTGGACGGGTGGCAGTGCGGACAGCGGTGCCAGAAGCAGCCGTTGACCATGACGGCCACGCGCTTGCCGGGCCAGGCGACGTCGGGCCTGCCGGCCACATGCCAGTGGAGGCGGTAGCCGGTGAGGCCGGCCTCGCGGAGGTGGGCGCGCACGAGCAGCTCGGGCTTGGTGTTCTTGCCCCGGTTGCCCTGCATTGAGTGGCGGACGGCCTCGCTCGAGGCCGGCGGGATACCCGAGGCCACGGCCGTCAGCCCTCCCGCACGGCCACGAGCACCCGCGGCCTGCCGGCGAGGTCGTCGCGCGCCTCCACGGAGGCCCAGCCCCCCTGGGCGCGCACGAGGTCGCAGGCGTCGCCGAGGGACTCCTCGAAGAGCTCGGCGCAGAGCATGCCGCCGGGCGCCAGCCACGCGGGGGCGCCGTCGAGGAGCCGGCGGAAGATGTCGAGTCCGTCGGGGCCGCCGTCGAGGGCGAGGCCCGGCTCGAAGCCCACCACCTCGTCGGGCAGCGTGGGCACCACGGCGCTGGGGATGTAGGGCGGGTTGGAGACGACGACGTCCAAGGTGCCCATGAGCCCCTCGGGGAGGGCGCCGTAGAGGTCGCCCTCGGCCACGGCCACGCGGCCCTGAAGCCCCAGGGCGTCGCGGTTGCGCTCCGTCAGGGCCACGGCGGCCGGCGAGAGGTCGCCGGCCCACACGGCGCTGGCCTCGGTCTCGCCGGCGATGGAGAGGGCGATGCATCCGGTGCCGCAGCAGATGTCGGCCACGCGGACCCAGGAGTCCGGCAGCGTGGCGGGGTCAGGGCCGGCGGGGGAGTCCTCGGTGGGCGCAGAGCCGCACCCGGGGCCGGCGCCGCCCTCGAGGCCGTCGCCCGTCCCGGGTTCGGCCTCCTCGGCCGCGGCTTCCTCGACTGAGGCCGCATCCTCCGGGTCGGGTTCCGGCTCGGGCCTGCGGGCGCGGGCGGCCGCGACGCCCTCCAGGGCGGCGTCCACCAGCACCTCGGTCTCGGGCCTGGGAATGAGCACGCCGCGCTCGCAGTGGATCACGATATGGCGGAAGGGCATCTCGCCGGTGACGTACTGGAGCGGCTCGCCCGCGCGGCGGCGCTGGATGGCCGCGCGCATGGCCGCGAGCTCGGCCGGCTCCAGCGGTTGGTCGTAGTCGAGGTAGAGCTGCACCCGCGACTTGCCGGTCACGGCCGAGAGCAGCCACTCCGCCGAGAGGCGCGGGTGCTCGTCACCGTGGCGCTCGAGGTCGCCCCGGGTCCAGTCGATGACCCGCTTGATGGTCCACGCGTTGCTTTCCATAGCCGCCAATCGCCGCCCTACGATGCCCGTACATGATAGCGCTGGCACCGGGGCCGCACAGGAAGAGGGGGCGCGACCCGGCCGTGGGTCGCGCCCCCTCGAGGCGATGCCGATCAAACGAGAAACAGACGAAGCGACGGATGTCACCGCCCCCTTGTCACACGGCCTCGGCCAGGCGGGCGGCACGGTCGGCCGCGGCCAGGGCCTCGATGACGCTGTCCAGGGTGTCGCCGAGCAGCACGCCGTTGTAGGTGCCGTTGAAGCCGATGCGGTGGTCGGTCACGCGGTCCTGCGGCTGGTTGTAGGTGCGGATCTTCTCGGAGCGGTTGCCGTGGCCGATCTGGCTCTGGCGCTCGGCGCCGAGCTCGGCCTGCTGGCGCTCGAGCTCCATCTCGTAGAGGCGGGCACGCAGCATCTGCATGCAGACCTCGCGGTTCTGGATCTGCGAGCGCTGGTCCTGGGACTGCACCACGGTGTTGGTGGGCAGGTGGGTGATGCGCACCGCCGAGTAGGTGGTGTTGACGCACTGGCCACCGGGGCCGCTCGCGCAGTAGGTGTCAATGCGGAGGTCGCCGGGGTCGATCTGGATGTCGATCTCGTCGGCCTCGGGGAGCACGGCCACGGTGGCCGTGGAGGTCTGGATGCGACCCTGGCTCTCGGTCTTGGGGATGCGCTGCACGCGGTGCACGCCGCTCTCGAACTTCATGACCGAGTAGACCTTGTCGCCCGAGACCTTGAACTCGATGGTCTTGAAGCCGCCGGCCTCGGAGGGGCTGCTCGACAGCACCTCGATCTTCCAGCCGCGGGCCTCGCAGAAGCGCTCGTACATCTTGAAGAGGTCGCCGGCGAAGATGGCCGCCTCGTCGCCGCCCACGCCGGCGCGGATCTCGACGATGGTGTCCTTCTCGTCGTTGGGGTCGCCCGGGATGAGCATGACCTTGATCTCCTCCTCGAGGCCGGGGAGCTTGGCCTCGTTCTCGGCGATGTCGGCCTGCAGCAGCTCGCGGGTCTCGGCGTCGGACTCCTCGTGGAGGAGCTCCTTGGCGGCCTCGATGTCGTCGAGGGCCGACAGGTAGGCCTGGGCCATCTCGGCGAGCTCGGCCTGGCTGGCGTGCTCCTTGGCCAGGCGGGCGTATTCCTTCTGGTCGTTGTAGACGGCGGGGTCGCTGAGTTTGCGCTCGAGCTCCCGGTAGGCCTCGAGCAGGGCGATGAGGCGGTCACGCATGGGTTACTCCAAAGTGTCGCATTGGCGCCGCGTCCTGGGGCGCCGACTTAGCCTTTTGATAATACCACCCGGACGCGGGGGTTATCCAAGCGGCCGCCGCGCCGTGCAGGGCCTGCGGAGAAGGGCCTCCCCTCCGCGGCGGGCGCGTGAGGCGGCCTCCCATCCGGGGTAAAGTCCTTATCGTTGCAAAAAACAGGGACACGGGGCCGCGCCGCGGCCGCACGTCCGGCAAGGAGGACCCATGGCCATCGAGATCAACAAGCCTGCGCCGCTCAAGATCGGCGACCACTACCACTACACGCTCTCCAGCTACGACCCGGTCACCATCACCGTGACCGTACCCACCGTCACCGACACCGACATCGAGTTCGCCATCGAGTCGATCGCCCGCGAGCATGGCGCCACCGGTGCCGACGTCGACGACGCCTGGGTGGCCGCCAACCTCGAGGGCCTCTCCACGCTCGACGACCTCAAGAAGGCCCTGCACTCGCAGCTCGAGCACATGAACTCCCACTACGCCGAGGAGTCCAAGGCCCCGCTCTGCGCCGCCGAGCTGGCAAAGCGCCTCAACCAGCAGGTGCCCATGGACGAGATCGCCCGCTACCGCGAGCAGCTCCAGCAGGCCATGCGCTACGACGCCATCCAGCAGGGCATCGACCCCGACCAGTACTTCGCCCAGATGGGCATCGACCAGGCGGCCCTCGACGCCATGTTCGACGACCGCGCCGCCCAGACCGCCGGCGAGCAGGCCGCCCTCTCCGCCTACGCCGCCGAGAAGAAGCTCAAGGTCGCCGACCAGGAGATCGCCGGCCTCCTGGGGCTGTCGGCCGCCGACGGCGAGAAGGTCATCGAGCAGGCCCGCGGCATGGGCCAGCTGGAGGACCTGCGCGCCAACGCCCTCAACATGAAGGCCGCCAACGTGGTGGTGAGCGAGTGCACCTGCACCTACGCCCACGAGACCCCGGCCGAGGCCGAGGCCCGCTCCGAGCAGTACCAGGCCATGCTCGAGATGATGCGCGCCCAGGACGCCGCCCAGGCCGAGGGCGCCAAGGACGACGCCGACGACAAGGGCGAGGGCCCGGACCTCAAGCTCGTCTAGCGGGACCGGCCCGGACCACCGGATGCCAGACGGCCTCGGCGCAGGATGCGTCGGGGCCGTCTTTTTTGCGCCTTACGCAGGCGTCACCGAGGTGTAAGGGGCATCGATGGATGACGGGGCGCCCGGCGCCCATCATGGGGGTCACGGTCACACCACCCGAAGGAGGTCCCCATGAGACGAGTGATCGTAGGCATCGCCGCGGCCTGCGCCGTGGGCTTTCTCGCCACGCGCGTCGTCAAGGCCGTCCTGGCCTGACCGGCGACGAGGCCATGGCCCAGGCTCGGCGACTCGGCCCGGGCCATGGAAAAGGCGGGGCACCGGAGCGGATCCGGTGCCCCGCCTTCGTGCGGGTTGCCTGTGGGCTGTGCGCTACTCGGCGTCGGTGGCGACGGCCTCGTCGACGACCTCGGCGGCAGCCTCGGTCACTGCGGCCTCGGCGTCGGCGTCGTCGGCAGCAGCAGCGGCAGCGGCCTGCTCGGCGGCCTCCTTGGCAGCCTTGGCCTCGGCCTTCTTGGCGTACTCAGCGGCACGGGCGGCCTTGGCGGCAGCCTTGGCCTCGGCCTTGGCGGCACGGGCGGCGCGCTCCTCGGCCTCCTTCTGGGCGTGGGCGGCCTTCTTGGCGGCCTCCTTCTCCAGCTGGGCCTGGGCGGCGCCGCCGAACTGGTCGGCGAAGCGCTGGACGCGTCCGCCGGTGTCGACGAGCTTCTGGGTGCCGGTGTAGAAGGGGTGGCACTTGTCGCACAGGTCGAGGGTCATCTCGGGAACCGTGGCGCGGGTGGTCCAGGTGTTGCCGCAGGAGCAGCGGACCGTGCACTCCATGTACTCAGGATGGATGTTGTTCTTCATGGCAGGACTCCTCATGTTGTGCCAAGGTTTCCGACCCTGGCGATGGGGGTGCCCTGGTTTCCGACCAGGGCGATACAGCCTTTGCATGATAGCAACGGCCACCGGGAGCTGCAAGGAGCGTCCCGTGGGTCTAGGGAGGGGCTATGGGCGGGCGCGGCGTCGCGGGGCGGGAGCCACGGGGGCGTCAGGCCTGGGCGAGCCAGATTCGGTGGATGCCGCGCAGGGTGAGGTCGGGGTCCACGGCGGTGAAGCAGTCCGTGGCCTCCGAGACGGTGCGCGCCAGGCCGCCCGTGGCCACCACGGGGCACTCCCCCACCCCGAGCTCGGCCTTGATGCGGGCCACGAGCCCCTCGGCCATGGCGGCCGCGCCGATCACGATGCCGCTCTGGAGGGCCTGCTCGGAGTCGCGACCCACCACCCGGGGCGGCATGGCGATGGGGGTGCTCGACAGCTTGGACGCCCGGTCGAACAGCGCCTGGGCACCGAGCATGACGCCCGGGGCGATGACGCCTCCCACGAAGGAGCCGTCGGGCGCCACGACGTCGATGTTGGTGGCTGTCCCGAAGTCCACCACGATGGCCGGCGCCCCGTAGAGCTCCTTGGCCTCCACGGCGTTGGCGATGCGGTCGGCGCCCACCTGGGACGGGTAGGCCAGCGCCACCTCGATGGGGCACGGCCCCTGGGCGCCCACCATGAGCGGGTCCTTCCCCAGACGCATGAGGCAGACGTGCCAGGCGCGCTGCAGGGCGGGCACCACCGAGGCCACGGCCACGGCGTCCACGACGTCCATGGAGAAGCCCCGCCCGGCGAGCAGGCCGGTGAGGCGGATGGCGAGCTCGTCGGCGGTGTCGAGCTTGTCGGTCTTGGTGCGCCAGTGCTGCAGCACGGAGCCGGCGTCGTCTATGAGGCCGAAGGTCGTCTGGGTGTTGCCCACATCGACGGAGAGGAACATGGCAGGTCCTTTGTCCAGGATCGTGGCTGGGTCTGGGGCCGGGCAAACCGCGCCGGGCGACCCCTCCATGCTACCCATGGCGGGGCGCAGGGGGACGGTCGTGTGGGACGCCGTGCTGGCAGAGGGGCCCGAGGCTTCGGCGCGCGGGGCGAAGGTCTCATGCGGCTCGTGACTCGTGGCCTCATGGGGCTCGCGCCCTCGGTGCACGGGTTCAGGGCTTCGGTGCGCGTCCTTCCCTGGGTTTGAGGCTTCAGTGCGCGGTTTTTCACCCACCGAAGGGCCGCGATTCCGCACCGAGAAGCCGAGCCCGTGCACCGAGGGCGCGGCCTCATCCACCGTGCCCGCCTCTCACCACAACGTGCGCACGCGGAACAGCTCCTCGTAGAGCTCGCGGCGCTTCTGCTCCAGACCCTCCGAGAGCGGAGCGGGCTCACGGCCCTCCACCCTGGCGGCGACCGCCTCAGCAGCCGCCACGAGCGAGCCGTACTCCCCCGCCACAGAACCGGTCACCGGCATCACCTCGACCCCGGACGCTTGGAGGGCCAGCTGGCGGTTCTTGTCTCGGAGTACCTCCTCGGGCCCGAGGTGGTGAGCGGAGGAGTCGTACTCGACGTCGAGGGACGCCGACGGAAAGAGCAGGTCGGGCATGGCGTTGTCGGCACCGAGGATACGCCGCCCCTGGGGCGAGAGCCCCAGGGGCACGTTGAGCTCGACCGGCCCGAGGCCCATGCCGCCGAGCCTTCTCGGCAGCGAGAGGAACAGCGCCATGGCCGACTCCCGGGGCGACCTCGAGCCCGGCAGGCCGTGGGCGAGGGCCGCCCTGACAGAGCCGGTGCCCGGCACGCGCCCCTCCAGCGCCTCGACGACCCCTCCGACCGACCCCGGAGACGCCAAGGGATACGGGCGTTTGGCGATACCGCCGCCCTCGTCCTCCCGAGAGTCGAACCGGCCCCAGAACTCCATGGCCAGGAGCACCAGTTCCCAACGGGGCAGCTCCGCGGCCCTGAGGAGCAGGTACAACTCGGGCGACACCACAAGAAGCCCCTGGCCCGGGCCCTCTCCGACCCGGCAGACGGTCCCCCCGGGAAGCGGCGACGACCACAGGCGAACGGTCGACCCCTTCGCCGCATGCCGGTGGCAGCGTCTTCCCACAAGCACCTGGACCACGGGTTCGGTCTGGGGATAGGCCCCCAGAAGGCCGACGAGCCCCCGGTCCCCGCGCACCCGGGCCACATCCCGCGCGGTGGCGCCGGAGGAGCGCAGCAGCTCCGTGCATTCGTCGCCATCCGCGAGGCGGCGGAGCGGCGCACGCGACAGGTAGACGAGTCGGGCATAGAGGCCGGCCAGGATCATGGTCCCTCCTTTCCTTGAGGAGAGACTACGGGAGAAGCAAGCCGCGGCGAGGCCGATACAAGCCACTGGTTACTCAAAAGGGACATAACCTCGTATGACATCTTTCTGACAACCGGCGAGCGGTATCGCGTCGGCCATCGCTGAAGGCCGACCGGGAAGAAAACCGGACCTCTGTCACGGCCTCTCCACGGGCCGATACAAACGGCCCGTGCCCTTATGCAGCCTGCAACGGCCGACGCGGCGCCGTCAGGGGTCTCGGCACGGCGTCTGACAGCGTGCGTCAGGACCCGGTCAGAGCGGAGGAGGCCGAGGTCCGGCGGGCGCGTCTTTCAGCAAAACGGGCCGCTGGATGAGCCAGAGGGTGCGACAGGCGCAGTACGAACGTTGGCGCTGATCCATGCCTCGGTGCACGGACACGATAACGCCGGGCAGAATTCGCGCCTTCGGTGCATGGGCTCGGGGCCTCAGTGAGCGCTTTTCTGAAACTCGAGGCTTCAGTGCATGGGTTGCTGCTCACCGAAAGGTCGAGATTCCACACCGAGGAGACGAACCCGTACACCGAAGGCACGAGTCTCCCAGGGCGCGGGCGATTGTTGTAGAGGCCGCCTTGCATCGAGAGCGAGAGCCGACCGACCTGCGAGCCAAGTGGGGCCTGCCCGCCCCGCACACAAACGCGCGCCCATGCACCGAGGGCGCAAGCAGTCCAAGGCCCGCAGGCCGAAAAGCACACTCCGCGACAAAAACGCAGGCCGAGAAGCGCATCCCGAGACCCTACCGGGGGCGGAGAAGCACCTGCTCGCTGGAGAGCTCCAAGTCGCGGCCGTCGTCGGTGCGCACGGTCACGCGGCCCCAGCCGTCGATGCCCACCAGCGTGCCCTCGGCGGCCACGCGGCCGCTGGGCAAAAGCGCACGCACCGGCCGCCCCATGAGGGGCATCTCGTCAAACCAGTCGCCCAAAACGGGGCCCAAGGGCCCCGCAGCCCCTTGACCTGCGGCGATGCCGGCCTCCCAGCGGTCGAGCGCCGCCTTCACGGCGTCCTGCACCGCGTCGGCGGCATCGGCGGCCGCAGGCGCCGCATCGGCCCCCACGAGGTCCACGACCGAGACGGGCGCAAGCGGCTCGGGCGCGTCCTCGGGAACCGGGTACTCGCCCTCCCCCATATTGACGGCCGCGCCGACCACGGCGAAGACGCCGCCCTCGCCGTAGCCCCCCGTGCAGCGGGCAGCCCCTAGGAAACGGCCCGACTCGTCCACGATGGTGGCAGGCCAGGCAAGCCGGGCGGGTACACCCAGGGACCGCAGGCCCTTGACCGCCCCCAGGCCGGCGACGGTGGCCAGGGAGCCGATGAAGCCCATGGGCACCTGGGGCCTGGCCACCTGGGCCAAGTACATCCCGCCGGAGGGGCGCGTGACCTCGGGGCGGAACCACACCCCCTTGGACACCTCGCCCCACCGGCTCACCCTCGTGCCGGCCTCCGATCCGGACCGGGCCCTGTCGCAGGCCTCGGCCACCACGTCGTCCCATTGCTCCCAGGGCGTCAGCTCGCCCGCATCGTCCCTTGCCACGGCTCCCCCTACCACTCGATGGGGCCGAGGTCCGCCAGCACGATGCCCACGCGCTCCTCGCGCGGAAGCACCGTGATGCCGGCGTGGCGCAGGTAGCGGGCCGGGTCGTGCACCAGGTCCTCCATGGGCACCAGCACGAAGTCGCGCTCCACGAGGCCGGGGTGCGGCAGTCGCAGGCGCTCGCCGGCATGGCGCTCGCCCTCCATGAACACGAGGTCGCAGTCGATGGTGCGCGGCCCATGGCCATCCTGACCGGCCGGGCGCGTGCGGCCCAGGGTCTGCTCCACCTCCATGAGGTGGCCGAGCAGCACCTCGGGCGCCAGCTCGGTGCGCACCTCGGCCACGGCGTTGGCCACCGGGGTGGCGATGCCGTAGGCGGGCTCGCTCTCGTAGGCGTGGCTCACGGCGGAGACGCAGGTGAGCGGGATCTCGTTGATGAGGGCGCAGGCGCGGGCGAGGTAACCCACGCGGTCGCCCACGTTGGAGCCCAGGGCCACGAAGGCGCGGGACTGCCCGGGGTGGGCGATGGACCAGTACGCGTTCAGCGCCTGGCTCACCCCGGCGACGTCGTGCACCCGCAGGATGCGGGCGCCGGCCTCGGCGGCGGCCAGCGCGGCGCCGATGGTGGCGGCGTCGCGGTCGACCGCGGCCCCCACACCGGAGATGGCGCCCACGAAGCGCTTGCGCGACACGGCGCACATGATGGGGTAGCCCATGGAGGCCATCTGGGCGCAGGCACGCTGGATCACCACGTCCTCGTCGGCCATCTTGCCAAAGCCCGCGCCGGGGTCCAGGCAGATGCGGTCGTGGGCCACACCGGCGCGCATGAGGGTGCGGGCCTGGTCGCCCAGGAAGCCCATGATGCGGCGCATGATGGGGGCCGACTCAGGCAGGGTGAACCGCCGGTTGGAGCCGGAGGCCAGGCGCACCGTGGGGCTCGTGACGCCGCGGGCGCTCCGGCGCATGACCTCGTCCAGACGCACGGAGGAGGCGTCGCCCCTGTCGGCCGATGCGTCGTCGCCGTCCGCGACCTCGGCCTCGGCGTCCTCGGCGGCCGCCTCGCGGGAGCGCGGGTCGGAGTCGAGCAGCACCGAGCGGCGTGTGGGGTGGTCGGCCACCTCGCCGGCGTGCATGACCACCACGCCGCACTCGCTCTCGGCGGCGATCCTGACCATGGCGGGGTCGGTGAAGCCGGTGACGTCGTTGAGCACGTGCGCGCCCAGGCGCACGCAGAGCTCGGCCACGGAGGGGTGGCGCGTGTCCACGCTCACCAGGGCGCCGGCGTCCAGCAGCTCGCGGACCACGGGCACCACGCGGGCGGCCTCCTCGTCGGGGTCCACCGGGGTGAAGCCGGGCCGCGTGGACTCGCCGCCCACGTCGACGATGTCGGCCCCGGCGTCGAGCAGGGCCAGGCCGTGGGCCACGGCCGACGCGGTGTCCGCGTGCTCGCCGCCGTCGGAGAAGGAGTCGGGCGTCACGTTGAGGATGCCCATGACGCGCGGGCGCGCGAGGGAGAGCTCGCGGTCGCCGCACTGCCACGTGGCGAAGTCTCGTCTCAGCAAAGGGGCCTCCTACCGAACGTGGGTTCCGTCGAAGATGAGCTTCATGGCCTCGGCGCGGGTGGTGGGGTTGTTGGCGAAGCCGCCCCGCACCGCCGACGTCGTGGTCATGGCACCGGGCTTTCTCACGCCGCGCATGGTCATGCAGAGGTGCTCGGCCTCCATGACCACCACCACACCCATGGGGTCGAGGTGCTCCACCACGGCGTCGGCCACCTGGGCGCACAGGCGCTCCTGCAGCTGCGGGCGCCGGGCGTAGGCGTCCACCACGCGGGCGAGCTTGGAGATGCCGCACACGCGGCCGTCCGGCCCGGGGATGTAGGCGATGTGCGCCCGGCCGAAGAACGGCAGCAGGTGGTGCTCGCACAGCGAGTAGAACGGGATGTCGCGCACCACGACGATGTCGTGGCAGCCGGCGTCGAAGGTCACCGAGAACAGCCCGTCGACGTCCACCGCGGCCCCGCCGCAGACCTCCTCCATGGCGCGGGCGACGCGGGCCGGCGTGTCCACGAGGCCCTCGCGGTCGGGGTCCTCCCCCATGCCCTCGAGCATGAGGCGTACGCCCTGCTCGATCTTTGCGCGGTCCATATGGTGCTCAGACGCCATGGGTGCCCCTTCGGGTCCGGTTGCAAGACTTAGTTGATTGTACCGTTATGAGAGGGACGCGCCCGCCGCCGGCGCGGCGCCGCGGGAAGACCCTCAGAAGTCGAAGGCCTGGGCGATGTCCACGTCGAGGACGGCGTCGGCGCGGCCGTCCATGGCCGTGGCCCCCTTGTTCACGATGACGAGGCGGCGTCCCGAGAAGAGGTCCACGAGGCCCGCCACGGGCCACACCACGAGCGACGTCCCGCCCACGACCAGCGTGTCGCAGCGGGCCACGGCGTCGGCGGCGGCGTTGAGCACGTGCTGGTCCAAGGGTTCCTCGTAGAGCACCACGTCGGGCTTCACGGGGCCGCCGCACCCCTCGCACACGGGCACGCCCTCGGTGGCCATGACCCACTCGGCCGGGTACACGTGGCCGCAGCGCTGGCAGACGTTGCGGTGCACCGAGCCGTGGAGCTCGAGCACGTTGCGGCTCCCGGCCATCTGGTGCAGCCCGTCGATGTTCTGGGTGAGCACCGCCGTGAGGGGGCCCGACTCCTCGAGCTCGGCCAGCTTGTAGTGGGCGCGGTTGGGCCTGGCCCCCAGGGCCACCATCTTCTTGCGGTAGAAGTCGAAGAACTCGGCCGTGTGCGCCTCGTAGAAGCTGTGGGAGAGCATGGTCTCGGGCGGGTAGGCGAACTGCTGGCGGTAGAGGCCGTCCTCGGAGCGGAAGTCGGGGATGCCGCTGGCCGTGGAGACGCCCGCCCCTCCGAAGAACACGAGGTCGTCGCTCTGCTCCACGGCCTCCCTCAAGACCTCGCGGGCCCTGTCCACATCAGTTACGCGCTCCATGTCCGGCCTTTCTCGCGCGGGATACAATGCCCGATGCTAGCACCCGACACGACCCGAGAGCGAGCGACCCCATGGCGAACACCCCCGTGACCCGCGTGAACGACGTCGCACTGTGCTTCGAGGGCGGCGGCATGCGGGCCTCCTACACCGCGGCCGTCTCCCAGGCACTCGAGGACCTGGGCCTCGACTTCCCCTACGTCTGCGGCGTCTCGGCCGGCTCGTCGCTCACGGTGAACCACGTGGCACGCGACGCCCACCGCTCGCGCCTGCAGTTCGTGGAGTACGCCGACGACCCGCGCTTCGGCGGCATCGGCCACTTCCTGCACGGCGAAGGCTACTTCAACTCCGACTACCTCTACGAGGGGTGCGTGGAGTCGGGCGAGGTGCCCGTGCGCTGGGGTGCCTTCTGCGAGAACCCCGCCGAGGCCGCCATGCAGGCCTTCTCGGCCGACACCGGCCGCACCCGCGTGTGGCACAAGGCCGACTACGCCGACCCCGTGGACCTCGCCCGCCACGCCCGGGCCAGCTCGACCATGCCCCTCCTCAACAACCCCGTCGAGATCGAGGGCGAGCTCTGGTTCGACGGCGGCCTGGGAGACCGTGGCGGGCTGCCCCACGGCATGGCCCTGGCCGACGGCTACGAGCGGCTCGTGGTGGTGACCACACGGCCGCGCGGCTACCGCAAGGAGACCCTCGGCACGGCCCAGCGGCTCCTCGCCCGCCGGGCGCTGGCACGCTACCCGCGGGTGGCCGAGGCGCTCATCGCCAGGGCCCAGGCCTACAACGACGCGACGGCCGAGCTCGAGGACATGGAGCGCCGCGGTCAGGCCCTCGTGATCCGGCCCGACGTCATGCCGGTGGACAACGCCTGCCTCGACAGGGCGCGGCTCGAGGCCTCATGGGACGCCGGCTACATCCAGGCCGCCCGCGAGCTCGAGCGCGTGCTGGCGTTCTGCGGGCTGTAGGAGAGCCGAAAAAAGAAGAGGGGCCGGAGACACGGCGTCTCCGGCCCCTGCATATCGGCCCGTGGCCCAAACCCACTAGCAGGCCTTGCGCTCCCAGACGTTCTCGCCCTCCTTGACGGTGGCGAGCACCTTGATGGAGCGGATCTCATCGGGGTCCACGTCCAGGGGGTTGGCGTCGAGCACGGCGAGGTCGGCCAGCTTGCCCGCCTCCAGGGTCCCCTTGGAATTCTCCTCGCCGTACTGGTAGGCGCCGTTGTAGGTGATGGCGCGCAGCGCGTCAAAGACGCTCACGGCCTGCTCGGCGTCGAGCTGGCGGCCACCCTTGGTGACGCGGCGCACGGCGCACCACACCCCCTCGAGGAGGTTGGGGCGCAGCACCGGGGTGTCGGTATGGAGCGTGAACGGCAGGCCGCAGTCCACGGCATCGCCGCAAGGGCTCACCCGACCGCCGCGAACGGGGCCGAAGTTCTTCACATGGGCGTCGCCCCAGTACCACACGTGGGAAGCGAAGATGGAGGGGACCATCGACAGCTCGGCCATGGTCTCGAGCTGGTCCTTGCGAACGGTCTGGCAGTGGATCATCACCGGACGGAGCGCCTTGGCGTCGGGGTTGGCGCTTTGTGCCTGGGCCTGGGCGTAAACGCGCAGGAGCTGGTCGGCGGCGGCGTCGCCGTTGGTGTGGCAGAGCAGCTGGTGGTTGGTGTCCACGGCCGCCTTGGCAAAGGCCAGGGCATCCTCGTCGCTCATAGTGCCGTAGGCGCACCAGTCGCGCTCGCCCTCGGGGCCCTCCACGTAGGGCTCGCTCATCCACGCCGTAAGGCCCTGCGGCGACCCGTCGAGGAACATCTTGAGGCCTCCCAGGCGGAAATGCCCCTGATAGCTGGACCCGTCATAGTCGGGATGGGCCTCCAGGGTGGCCAAGGGATCGCTGCCCGCCATGGGATAGCCCACGATGTCCATCTTGAGAAGGCCGCGCTCGGCCAGGGCGCAGAGCACGTTGGCCATGTCGGGGCCCGTGGCGCCGTCCTGACACGTGGTGACGCCGTGCTCCAGGTAGACGTCCTGCATGTCGTCGGCCATGGAGAAGAAGTCGAAGTTCATGCGGGGCGTCGTGACGGCGTAGAGGCCGTTCATGGCGGCGGGCTCCTCGGCATAACCCGTCAGCTCGCCGTTGTCGTCACGGCCGTAGCGGCCGCCCTCGGGGTCGGGCGTCTGGGCGTCCAGACCGGCAAGCTCCAGCAGGCGGGAGTTGGCCACGCCCATATGGTTGGACACGTGGGTGATGAGAATGGGCACCTCGGTGGAGACGGAATCCAGAAGCTCGCGGGTGGGGTGCTGGCCCTCCTCGAGGTTGTTCTGGTCGTAGCCGATGGCCATGATGACGCCGTCCTCGCCGACGGGACGGGAGGCGGCGAACTCCTTCAGGACAGCCTCGATCTGGGCGAAGGACGTGCACTGCGAGAGATCGGCATAGAGCAGGTACTGCAGCGCCCCGGTGAAGTGGCTGTGGGGATCGATGAAGCCCGGCAGCACGCAGGCGCCGTGCAGGTCGGTCTCGGGGGCGCCCTGGGCAAGGGAACGGGCCTCGCCGAGGTCGCCCACGTAGGCGATGGTGCCGTCGTCATCCACCAGCAGGGCCTCGGCCCGCTCCCGGGCGTCGCGCATGGTCACAAAAGTGGCGTTGGTAAAGAGGCGCTTCATGGCGCGCTCCTTTCTCAAGAAGGGGCGGCGGGTCGTTCCCGCCGCCCCGCACAGCGAAGGGTTAGGCAGCATCCTCGGCAAGCTGGGTGAGCTCGAGGGCCTGCTCGCCGGCCACCACGTCGGAGACGGGCTCTTCCTGCTTCCTGAAGATGGTGATCCAGCGGGTGCTGACAAGCCCCAGGAGAACGAGGACCGCCGAGACCGTGAACGAGGTTCGGGTGGACTCAACGCGGGCGTCGGAGTTGATGGAGACCAGAGCCTCGCGGCAGGTGTCTTCCATGGGGATGTCGGCGATGGTCTGCTCGAACTGGGCGTCGCCCATGAGGGTGATGTTGCGCTCTGCCACGGCCTCGCGCACAGCGGGGGTGACGGCGGAGTTCTGCTCCATGGCCGTGTTGATGTTGGCGGTGATGCCAAAGAGGAGCACGGCACCGATGGCGGCCACGCCGATGGCCTGGCCCACGTTGCGCATGGTGGCCTGGATGCCGCCGGACTGGGCAGCGTCGCGCTCGTTGACGGCCAGAGCCACGATGTTGGAGGCCTCGGCGCTCACCAGACCGGCGCCGGCACCGGCAATGACCAGGCCCACCCACATGAGGGGACCTGCCTCGGAGCCGTGCAGGGCGAGGCCCATGGGCACAAAGGAGAAGGCCATGACGCCATAGCCGGCCTGGATGATGGTGCGGGGATTGGCGTTGGGCAGCAGCTTGGGCACGCCCAAGGCGAACAGGAACGTGGGGATGCCCACAGCGAGGGCCATGACGCCCATGAGCACCGGCGACCAGCCGGCAACGAGCTGCAGGTAGGGCGAGAGCAGGATGGCCTGAATGCCCATGAAGAAGAAGGTGACGGCGTTGGCCACGAGGCCGGCACGGACCTGCGGGGTCGCGAGGAAGGAGTGGGGGATCAAAGCGATGCCGTACTTGTCCTCGATGCGCTTCTCCACAGGGACCAGGATGGCAAGGAGCACCAGGCCGGCGCACACCATGGGCAGCGCCGGGGAAATACCGAAGACCGTGAAGGGGGCGTCGGCAAAGGGAGCGACGAGGCCCCAGGCAGAGATGCGCGACAGGCCAACGAGGATCAGGAACAGACCAGCAGAGGCGATGCCGCAGCCGAGCCAGTCGAAATGCAGCTTGCCCTCGGGCTTCTCAAAGGAGGGCAGGGCCAGCGAGGCCAGGAACACCACGGCAAAGTAGGCCGCCACAACGCCGAAGGTCACACGGAAGCCGAAGGCCTCCATGACGATGCCCAGGCCCAAGGGCAGGAAGGCAGAGAGGCCCGATGCCGCACCGATGCAGCCAAAGGCGACGAGACGGTTCTTTCCGTGGTAGATGAAGGGAACGAGGCCCAACACCGCGGGGATCATGAAGCTCGCGCCAAAGCCCACGAGCACACGGCCGCCCCAGATGAACACGGCCATCGACGGGGCCAGGGCCATGACGAGCTCGCCCGCCGCGCACATGGCCACGCCGATACGGAAGCTCTTGCGGAAGCCGATGATGGTGCCCACCAGGCCGCCGGCCACCATGAACGCGCCAGCCATGAGGGAGTAGACCATGTTGGCAAGCTGGATGTCGGGGGTGGTGGCCCCCAGCACGTCCACCAGCTGCTGGTTGGCGAGACCCAGGGCCCCGTTGTCACCGGAGGTGCCCATCTGGGCCAAGATCAGCACGATGATCGGCGCCATCAGGAACTTCTCGGCGCCTCCCTCGGCCTTGGATACGGTTTTGATAGATGCCATCCTTCCTCCTTCGGAAGTGGTCTGGCGGGGCGTCATAGGGCGTCTCCGTCGGGGATTGAGTGCGGCACCCATCATAGGAAGCGGTCAGACATAACCGCGCCGCAACCGTTTCCGGAGCTCCGGAAACGGTTGAAGGCCTGCTACGCCCCATCGCTTTTTATACTCGCCCTCGTCAAAGGACGCGCCCATATCATCAGAATATGCATTACATGCAGGCTCTCACGGGAGGATCGAGAAACCATGGAATCAGTTGCCGAGCACAGCGCCCATCAGCCCAAACCCTTTGTCGCCTATATGCGCCATAAGTGCCTCATCGGCTATGGCGTCATCAACGGCATAATCAACGCCGTCATCTTTTACCTCTTGCACCACTCAGCCCCCGGCGCCGTCTTCACCCCGGCCGACGCCGCCCACGACCTGGCCTTCACCGGCCTGCTTCTGGGGCCCCTGCTCTTTGCCTGCGTGGTGCCGCTCACCAAGATGGATCGGGCCCACGGAACGTTCACGGCCGCCGAGGGCGACAGGCTGCTCTGCTGCCCCATGCCCCGCGCCTACGGAGCCTCCATGCTCCTGGTGGCCCTGATCTGCGCCGTCGCCATGACCGGCACCTGCACCCTGGCGATGCAGGCCACCGGGCCTCTGGGCCTGGGCGCCATGACCCTGCTCAAGGGCATGCTCTGCGCCGTCGGTGGCGCCCTGTCCGGCTTCCTCACCCTGTCCTTCTGCCAGCGCCACCGCGCCTAGCCGACACCGCGCCCAGCCATTGGACACGCGCCCGCACAGGGGCCCCTTTCGCCGCGCAAAAGGGGCCCCTGTTGCGTATCGACCCGCCTTGGCGCCTACGCCCAGACCGCCCCCTCTTGGCGGGTGAGCGTGGAGAGGAACTCGTCGTCTGCCGGGGTCCCCAGGTCGGCGAACTCAGCGACGAGCTGCTTGAACCAACGGGTCTGCACCGTGAGCTGACCGCGCTCGGAGATCGGGAGTACCAGCACCGCCACGGACGGCCACTGCACCGCCCCCTGGGGGGCACCGGACACCGTATAGATGCGAATGCCGGCAGCCTTTACGTCGGGGCCGCACCAGCACCACACCAGTGTGCGCCCCTTGACGCACGAGAGTTCCCGCAAGAGCCAGCGGAACCGCTCCTCCCCCATGGCAAGGAGCCCCTCGGCGCAGAGGTCCTCATAGAGCGCCCCCACGAGCCCATGGGCGTCAGCCAATGCAGGCAGCGTTTTTCGGGCCCAGGGTGTGGGCGTGCGGCCGCGACGCCAAAGGGGGATGGAGTCGATTAAGGCGTCGACGTCGGCGCGGGAGATCGCCGGCGACACCGTGATGCTGGGATAGTCTACCGACAGAGGCTCAAAGGAGACGAGGAAGTCGAACCGCTCCAGGTCGGCGGCAGCAGGACCACCCGCAGCCTCGACCCTCTGCCCGTTGAGCACGTCGGCCACCTTGAGGCGCGGCGAAAGGCGCTCGATGCGGGCCGCCCCCCAGATGGCCAGGTCGATACCCGAGTTGACCACAAGGCCCACGCGCAACGAGCGCAGCGACCCCGTCGACTCGATGTAGTCGAGCAACGCCAGCAAGAGGCGTCCATAGTCCGACCCGTAGAGGTCGGCGTCCACAAACTCGGGCACCGAGCAGAGCACCGACGAGACGGCCGCAGCCGCATCCATGGCGTCGTATTTGACCGAGCACTCGTTGGGGTTGAGCGCCGAGAGCCCGCAGGCGCGGCGCACGAGGCTGCTCTCGACGAGGATGGCCAGGGGCTTAATCAGGGCAGGGGACAGGGGCTCGCCAAAGGCGGCGGCCAAGGCCCGGTCCATGGCACCCACGATGGTGCGCGCGCGTTCGCTGGGCTCGGCGGCATCCAGGGCGGCAAGGCTCCACTGCCACGTGCAGCACCGCGCCATGTCCCAGAGCAGCGCCAGCTCGGCGTCGCTCACGGCAACGGCGCAGCGCCTCTCCAGCTTGGCACCGAGCTTTCGCAGGTCCCCGTGGGGCGCCTGGCCGTGCGGCCACGACTCGATGACGTGACCCAGGCGAATGCGCACCAGCATGAGGACCAGGTACACCGAGAGCTGCCAAGCGGCGTTGCCGGAAAACTCAAAACCCAGGGCATCCTGGAGGTCCTCCTCGCACTCCTCGATGGCAGCAAGGTCCTCCGCCGAGAGCCCGTCGGTGAGCATGGGCAGGATGTGGGAGCGCACGGCCGGAGGCGCCAGGGCGAAGAGAAGCGACATGACAAAGCCGCGAAGGGCCCATTCGTCGCCTTCCACCTCCACGGAACGCCCCTTGACCGACGCAAGGTGCCTCTTTCCCAAGACCCCGCGCCACCAGTGAAGGTCGCGCTGCACCTGCGTGGGCGTGCGGTAGAGGGCAGAGGCCAGGCTACGGGAGCTATGGGGGCCCGGCGTGGCCACCATCAGCAGAATCTCCTGGCACAGGCGCTCGAAGCGTGGGTGCATGGACGTGTCGCTCTCACCCAGAAGGCGCAGCAGCGAGTCGTGCTCTCCCGGGACCACGGTGAGACCGATGCCGGCACCGCGCCTGGCGTCCACGGTGGTGCGCAGCCCCTCGCGGGCCATCGCATCCCGCAGCACCCCCACGTCCGACCGTATCGTGCGCTCGGAGCAGCCCAGGTCATCCGCGAGCTCCACGGCCGTGAGATGGCCCTCCGCATCCAAGAGCCTGCGAAGAAGCTCCCCCTGTCTCGCGTTCACGAACGACCCGGGGCGGAGAGGTCCAGCGTGAGCGTCACGGGGCAGTGGTCCGAGCCCATGACCTGGGTGAGGCAGTTGGCCGCGGCGATCTTGTCCTTGAGGGCGTCGGACACCAGGAAGTAGTCCAGGCGCCAGCCGGCGTTGGTGCGGCGGGCGCGCTCGCGGTAGCTCCACCAGGTGTAGACGCCGGCCTCCGTGGGATGCAGGTAGCGGAAGGTGTCCACGAAGCCGGAGTCCAGCAGGCGGGTGAGGTCGTTTCGCTCGGCGTCGGTGAAGCCGGCGTGGCCGGCGTTCTTCTCGGGGTCGTCGATGTCGATGGGCTCGTGGGCCACGTTGAGGTCGCCGCAGAGGATAACGGGCTTGTCCTTGGCCAGGCCGTCGAGGAAGGTCCTGAGGTGGGCGTCCCACTCCTCGCGGACGGACAGGCGCTGGAGCTGGTCCTGGGAGTTGGGCGAGTAGACCGAGACGAACCAGTACTTCTCGAACTCGCAGGCACAGACGCGGCCCTCCTCGTCGGCCACGGGCAGGCCCACCTTGCGGATCACCTGCAGCGGCTCCTCCTTGGAGAAGACAGCGGTGCCGCTGTAGCCCTTCTTCTCGGCGTAGCTCCAGGCCTGATGGTAGCCGGGGAGGTCGAGCTCCACCTGGCCCTCCTGGCACTTGGTCTCCTGCACGCCGAAGACGTCGGCGTCCTCCTGGTCGAAGAACGCCATGAAGTCCTTGCGCAGGATGGCGCGGATGCCGTTGACGTTCCACGAGACGAACTTACTCATGTTTGACCCCTTTGCGACGGTGGTCGGCGCTGCGTTGTGACGCTGGGTCTGTTCCCCGGGGAGCGCTCGGATTGCGGGTGGCGGCACCCGGCCAAGAAGACGGCACAGGAACGTTTTACGTTCCCCGAGAATGTCGAACGACGGCGTTTGACATTCCGAGCGGGTGTTAAACTAAGGGTCCATCTAACCGTCGAGAGGAGACGCCATGGCAGCAACCGCCACCGTCGCGGCCCGGCTTGAGCCCGAGCTCAAGGAGCGGGCGGACACCATCCTGGAGCAGGCGCACCTGTCCGGATCCACGCTCATCCGCCGCGTGTACGAGTACGTGGTCTACACGGGGGACGTCCCGGAGTTCGTGAAGACCGGCGAGTACGGGGTCAGGCTCTCCCTCGAGGGGCAGGACGACCCGCTCGAGTGGCTGCGCCACGGGCCGCTATCTAAGCTCATCCAGTCCGCGGAGTTCTCGGACGACATCGTGGAGCAGGCCATGCAGCAGCGAGCAGAGGAGTACTGGAACCTATGACGCGCCTTTTTCTCGACACCAACGCACTGCTCGACTTCGTCCTCGACCGCACCCCCGGGGGTGCGGCCATGCAGGGCCTCGTGACCATGGCCCGCGCAGGCTACTGCACGCTCCTGACGCCGAGCCTCGCCCTCAAGGACCTCTCGTACGTCATCACCGAGAGCCCCACCGCCAAAGAGGCCATGCCTGACCGTCGGGAGCGAATGGAGGCCGCCGCAGCGGCACGGGAGCTCGCGTTTGAGACCTGCGAGATCTGCGACGTAGACGAGATGGTATGCCGGCGCGCCCACGCCCACGACGACGAGCCCGACT
>CBCSOI010000002.1:0-24995 GCA_965141595.1 uncultured Atopobiaceae bacterium
CGACGCCGGCGTCCACGGCATCACCCTCAAGGCCACCGAGCTCACGGGCGCGGACGCCGACAAGGTCATCCTCATCGGCTACACGCGCGGTCAGGACCTCGAGCTCAAGGGCACCGTGACGCCCCGCACCGTGGAGGTCTCCACCGTGCCGGGCGCGCCCGACGCCGCGGCGCACCGCCCCTACGGGGGCGCCTTCTCGCTGGCCGGCGACATGCCTGGCGGCGACACCCCGGCGGGCACCCTGGGGGACGTGGCCTGGGACCTCGGCGGGCTGCACCCGGACGACCCCGCCCCGGGCGTCTACCGCGTGACGCCGCGGCCGGCGGTTCTGGGCGGTGTGGAGCCCGACGAGGACGGCGGCTACACGCTGGGCAACTACCGGTACGTCTTCTCGCCCGCCTATGTGACCGTGGCGAAGGCGCCCTCCGAGGTACGGCCCGGCCAGATCTCCACCTGCGCCCAGGACGTGGTGGTCGGCGAGCCCCTGCGGGTGGACGAGACCCTGGACGGCGAGCCCGTGGAGACGGAGCGCACGTACTTCAGGCGCATGGGCGACCGCTGGGATCCCGTGGACGGCGAGCCCGCGGAGCCCGGCACGTACCTGGTGGTCTCCACGGGGAGCAAGCCCGACGGCACCCCCGCGCTGCCCGGCAGCGACGTCTTCTCGGTGGTGGCGAAGGACGATGACGGCAGCGGCGTCCCCGGTGACGGAACGCCGGTGCCCGGCCCCTCCAAGCGTCCGGTGGACGTGGAGGCGGGCGACATCGTGGCGGGCGAGGAACCCGCGGTGTCCGACCTTGGCCCCGACGGCGGGCCCGTGGAGGTCACGCACACCTTCTGGCGTCAGGACCCGCTGGACCCGACGCGTTGGGACCCCGTGGACACGCCCTCCGAGCCCGGCACGTACCTGGTGGTCTCAGCGCCCGTGGACCCGGACGGCCCGCTGGGTCCGGGCGCCGCCGTGTTCGTGGTGGAGCCGGCTCCCGAAGGCCCCGGTCGCGACGAGCAGGGGCCTGTGGTCGAGGTCGTGGCCGTGGACGTGGTGGACGGTGTGCCGCACCCGCGCGTGGAGGTGGACGGCAAGCCGTTCGACGAGGAGGGCGACCCCGAGGGACGCCGTCTGGAGGAGACCTACTACGTGCGCGGCGCCGACGGCGGCTGGGAGCGACTGGACGGCGTGCCGACCGAGCCCGGCGACTACCGCGTGGTGGTGCGGCTCCTCGACCGCGACGGCAACGTGCTGGCCGAGGCCTACCGCGACTTCACGCTGCCTGCCGGCGGGAAGGTGCTCCCGGTGACGGGCGGTCGCGGCGGCAGGGGAGTGGTGCCGGTGACCGGCGACGTGGCCGGCGTGGCCGGCGTGCTGGGCGCCGCCGCGGCGGCGGTGACGGCGCTGGCAGCGCACCTGCGCCGCCGCCGATGACAGGGGGTACCGCCCGACCCCCTGTCCCATCACCCGGACACTTTTGTCCCACTTCGGCCGCTGTCACGTTGGTCGGGCACTTTGCCTGTCACACGGCTCCCGGTACCCGCAGAAGCTTCTGCGGGTACCGAAAGCGCCCCTCCGTCACCCGGAGAACGTTCTGCGGGTACTTTTCCACCCGCGGAAGCTTCTGCGGGTAATCGCCCGGGCGGCCGCCCCGTCGGCAGGGCGCGACTGGGGCGCTTGGCCCATCTGTCACCTCGCCTATTTCTCGATTTGTGTCTGCAGCCCATGCCGAAGCGGCCTTCGGCATGGGCTTTGGTCCCTTGATGTCGAGAAACCCATGCCGCAACGGCCTCCGGCATGGGTTTTGGCGTCTTTCGGGCGAGAAACCCATGCCGGAGCGCCCTTTGGCATGGCCGGGCCCATCGCCCGCCCAATCGGCCGATGAGCTCGCCCGCCCCCTCCCGGTGTGACATCCCAGGTGCCCGACCAAAGTGACGGCGAAGGTGTCCGACCAAGGTGGCATCGGCCGCCTCTCAAAGTGGGACAAAAGTGCCCGACCGTTGGGACAGAAGTGTCCGAGTGCCGGGACGCCGGTGCCGTTCGCCTAAAACGGGGGACAACCCCGGCCCAGCAGGGGTAGGAGCCTCCCATCGGACCGCGACGAAAGGGCTGCCAACCCCATGCTCGGCCAGTACTTCTCCCACCTCAGCGCCGTGGCGGCCGGCTGGAGCACGGACGCCGTGTTCCTCCGGCTGCTCCTGGCCATGCTCGTGGGCACCGTCATCGGCATGACCCGCGAGTTCAAGAACAAGGGCGCCGGCGTGAAGACCCACGTGCTCGTATGCATCGGGTCGGCCATGTCCATGATCGTGAGCCAGTACATCCTCGAGGAGATCCCCGGCGCCCAGCTCGACATGGTGCGCAACGGCGCCGCCGTCATCTCCGGCGTGGGGTTCCTCGGCGTGGGCACCATCATCGTCACCGGCAAGAACGAGGTCCGCGGCCTCACCACGGCGGCCGGCCTCTGGGTGTGCGCGTGCATCGGCCTCACGGCGGGCATCGGCGAGGTCTCGGCCACCCTCATCGCCCTGGTCTTCGTCATCTTCACGTTCACGGTGCTCTCACGGCTGGACGCGCTCGTGCACCGCTTCTCCAAGAAGTTCGACGTCTACGTGGAGTTCGAGAACCGTCACGCCGTCAAGGAGTTCCTCAAGAAGCTCCACAGCTGGGACTGCAGCTACGACAACTTCCTGCTCACCGGCGGCGAGAGCGGCAGCTCCTTCGTGGCGGCCACCCTCACCATCACGCTGCCCACCATGGACCGCAAGCAGGTCTTCATCGACGCCATCCAGCGCCTGGAGTTCGTGAGCTTCTGCGAGGAGATCTAGGCGCCGAGGGGTGCCGACCATATCCGCCGGAACATCCAGAAGTTCGTTGCCGCGTGAGGCCGGCTCGACGCATGGGGGCGCCAGCCCGACTGACGGTGGGTCTCACGCATTCATTCTCGGCAATCGGGCAGGGGCTCGGGCAGTCGTACGACCCGCCGCGGCGAAAGGCCCCGCATACCGTCTGTGAACCGCCTCTCGTTCCTCGGACCTTTATTACTCAGTCCAAGAAACGAGAGGCGGTTCACTGGCTCGCGGGGCCTTTCTGCCATGGGCCCATCAAGGGGCCGTGGTTCCGGGGCCTATGCGCGGTCGTCGCGGTGCCGGCGCAGGCCCAGCGCCGCCACGAGCCCCGTCGCCGCGGTGCCGAGAAGGGCCGCGACGCCTGCCGTGCATGCGGCGCCTCCCCGGTCGCCCAGGCGCGGCATGGAGCCCTCGTCGGCATCCGTCTCCGCTGCGGCGGGGGAGACGGCCGCGCCGCCAGCGCCCGCGGTGCCGCGGGTCGAGGCCTGGACGACGGTGCCGCCGGTGTCCGAGACGGCGCCCTGCCCACCGTCAGTCCCCGGTTCCGCGGACGTCGCGGGGCCGGGTGTCACCGAGGGGTCGTCGGTGTGTGGGTCGGCGGGCGGAGTCACCGGGTCAGCGGGGTCCACGGGGGCGTCCGGGTCGGCGACGGCGACGGTCGCCGTCTTGGTGACCACATGGTCGGGGTCGATGGCGTAGGAGTAGCGCACGGTGTAGGTGCCCGGGGCGAGGCGGTCCACATGCCCGTCGCCGCGTCCCGACGCCACGAGGTTGCCGTCGGCGTCGAGGAGCTCGAACCCGTAGTTACCGGTGTCCTCGAGGTCCTCGATGCCCGTGAGGCGCATGGAACCCCGGTGGTAGCGCTCCACCACGGCCGAGACCAGGTTGTCGCCGGCGTCCCAGGGGCCGGGCTTGTCGAGGGAGAGGTCCCTCGTGTCGAAAACCCGGCTCACCTGCAGGTAGACCACCCCGTCGGTGCGGATGATGGAAGAGGCGGAGGGGCCCGGGGAGTAGGAGTAGTAGGGCCAGATCCCGCTGCCGTCGGGCAGGATGTTGACGGTGTAGCCGAGGTCCTTGATGGAGTCGAAGGCATTCTCGAGCCTGATGTCGAAGGAGCCGTCGGTGTAGAGGACGTCGCCCACCACGCCGCGGTTCCTGAAGATGAAGTCGGAGTAGGAGAGCGGCTTCAGGGCGTCCTGGACCGCCTGGGGCGCGGGATCGTAGATGCGGGTGCCGTCCTCGTCGGTGGTCATGACGGTGGCGTCCCACCTCGCCTCGTCGCGGGTCATGCGGCGGACGGCGTCCATGAAGCCGGTGCGGGGCGCCCCCACGGCGACGCTGGAGCCGGCGGAGTCGACGGTGCGGAAGTCGCTGCCGCGCCAGTAGTAGTTGTAGGCACCCAGGTCGAAGGTGCGGCTCCCCGCGGCGGAGGACACCGCCTCGTCGGCGGTCCCGTCGACGAGGGACTCCACCTGCCCCCGCACGGCGTCGTAGTTGGCGATCCTCAGGGGGATCGCGGCGTCGACCGAGCTGCCCGGGTCGAGGTAACCGACGGCCATGATCGCGATGAGCCTGTCCCAGGAGAGGTCGGGGTCGGCGGCTCGGAGCTGGGCGAGCGTGAGGTAGCGGCCGGCCTGGACGCTGTAGAGGGTCTCCTCGTCGTCCAGACCGAGCTTGAGGGAGTCTCCCTGGATGCGGCTTCCGTCGACGACGACGTCGGGGCGGTAGGGGTCCGAGAGCTGCTCCGCGGTCTTGCCGAACCGGTGGAGCATCACGATCTCCTCCACCTTGAGGCGCTCGTCGGTGGCGTTCTCGATCTTGACGTGCCCCTCGAAGGCGGGGCCCGACTTGGTGAGGTCGAGGATGGCGCTGTTGTTGTTCCAGCCGCTGGCCATGGTGGTGCCGGTGGCGGTGTCGGTGGCCGTGACGGACGTGCCGTGCATCACGGCGCCGTCGCCCCTCAGCGACCCCTCGGTCCCGTTGTAGATGACCGAGCCCACCTCCTGGGACGGGTCGGTCCCCTCGGTGGGCACCGTGGCCGCGGGCTCCCCGGTTGCGGCCGGGCCCTCGGCTGCGGCGGCCGTCGCAGAGGCAGGCGTCGCCGCGGCGGGGGCGTCCTCCGGAGCGGCCTCCGAGGCGGCCTCAGACTGGGCGGGGAGGGCGTCCTCGCTGCCGGTGGCCGCCTCCTGCGGAGCGGCGGTGCCGTAGGCCGCGGCCGGCTGTGCGACGTCGTCCGCCGCCAGCGCGGGCGTCGCGCCAAGCAGGACGACGGAGGCGCCCAAGGTGGCCCCCAGGAGCCCCGCCGTCACCCTTCGGTCGGGAAAGAGGTCGGCGATGCTGCGGCGGTCGCAACCGCCCTTCCGGTTGCGGTCGTTCGGGTTGTGGGGCCCCATGGGAGCGACTCCTCTCTCGGGAAGATGCATGTACGTATGCACACATCTACATGTGAGAGAGGTGTATTAATTTTAAGACTGAATTACGGTGAAAATGTCCATGGATCGGGGACATGCTCGCCCCGTGCTTGTCGGCCGTCCCGGGGCGCCCCGCCGGCAAGGAAGCGGGCCCCGCACGCCTTCCGGCATGCGGGGCCCGCCCGTGGCCGTCGGTCGTTCGGGAGGGCGGCCGCGGCGCCCAGAGGCGCATGGCCGCCCCGTCCCCTACCGGTCGCCGAAGGAGATGCCCAGGTCGCGGGCCTCGCGGACCATCTCGCCGTCCGGGTCCACGTACTTGAGCTTGCCTGCCACGTCCTTGAGGGGCACGCGGCACATCTTGCCCTTCTTCTGGCTCACCATGAAGCCGTACTTGCCCTCCAGGCAGCCCATGGCCGCCTCCACGCCGCACTGCATGGCGAAGATGCGGTCCTGGGCGTCGGGCTGGCCGCCGCGCTGGGTGTGGCCGGGCACGGCCACGCGGACCTCGCGGTCGGTGCGGGCGGCGATCTGGTCGGCGATCTCGTAGGCCACGGACGGCATCACGCGGCGGGCCAGCTTGGCCTTGTACTCCTTCTTGGAGAGCGCGGCGTCCTCCTTGGAGACGGCGCCCTCGGCGGCCACGATGATGGCGTAACGCTCGCCGTCGGCGTGGGCCTCATCGATGGCCTCCACCACGCGGTCGATGTCGTAGGGGATCTCGGGCAGCAGGATGACGTCGGCGCCGCCGGCCACGCCCGCGTACAGGGGGATCCAGCCCACCTTGTGGCCCATGATCTCGATGACGAACACGCGCCCGTGGCTCGTGGCCGTGGTGCGGATGTCGTCGATGCACTTGGTGGCCACCTCCACGGCGCTCGTGAAGCCGAAGGTCATGTCGGTGCCCCAGGTGTCGTTGTCGATGGTCTTGGGCAGCGCGATGACGTTGAGGCCCTCCTGCGAGAGGCGGTTGGCCGTCTTGGTGGAGCCGTTGCCGCCGAGCATGAACAGGCAGTCCAGCCCCAGCTTGCGGTAGGTGGACACCATGGCCGGCACCTTCTGCACGCCGTCGGCCGTGGGCTTGTCCAGCTCCTTGAAGGGGGTGCGGCTCGTGCCCAGGATGGTGCCGCCGTGGGTGAGCGAGCCGGCGAAGTCCTCGGGCGAGAGGCGCGTGTAGCGGTTGTAGATGAGGCCCTGGTAGCCGTCGAGGAACCCGTAGACCTCGACCTTCCCCTCCGTCTTGAAGGCCAGGGTCTTCACGATGGCGCGCATGGTGGCGTTGAGCGCCTGACAGTCGCCGCCGCTCGTGAGCATTCCTACTCTCAGCATGGACGTGCTCCTCTCCTCGATGGAACTCTCCTCGGCTTCAAAAAGTGTGGCACAAGGGGGCGCCCGTCGGCGGGTGCGCGGGGACATTGATGCCCCCCGGACCCGGGGAGGGACCTCGGGGCGCCCACCGCTCACGGGACGGGCGTCGATTCGACCCATCTGGCATACCAGTAGTGAGGTAGGCTGAACAGAAGGTAAACCACGCCGCGGCCCCGTGGCTGCGGCGACGTCTCTTATTGGGAGGCAGCCATGGCAGAGAAGGTCAAGAACGTCGTGCTTGTAGGCCAGGGTGGCGTTGGTAAGACGATGCTCGCCGAGGCCATGCTCCACCTGAGCGGTGCCACCAACCGCCTGGGCGGCCACTCCGGAACCAAACCCACCCTCGACTACGACCCCGAGGAGGAGAAGCGCTCCTTCTCCATCAAGCTCTCCGTGGCGCCTGTGAACTGGGAGGGCTGCCGCCTCAACGTCATCGACGCCCCGTGCTACCCGGATTTCGTGGGCGACGCCTACTCGGCCATGGCCGCCTGCGAGACCGCGGTCTTCGTGGTGGACGCCGCCTCGGGAGCCCAGTCCACCACCACGCGTCTCTGGTACGCGGCCGAGGACCTCAGCCTCGCCCGCGCGGTCTTCGTCAACCGCATCGACCGCTCCGAGACCGCCTACGACGACACCCTCGAGGCGCTCACCGAGCGTTTCGGCAACCGCCTCGCCCCCGTGACGCTGCCCATGGGGGTGGGCAACGACTTCGAGGGCATCATCGACGTCATTCGCATGAAGGGGCGCCGTCTCGGCCCTGACGGCAAGGCCCAGGTCTTCGACCTGCCCGAGCAGTACGTGGACGCCGCGCAGGCCGCCCGCGACGCCATCTGCGACCTCGTGGTGGAGGCCGACGACGACCTCATGATGAAGTACCTGGAGGGTGAGCCCCTCACGGACAACGAGATCGAGGGCCTGCTCTCCCGCGCCATCGCCGAGCGCATCTTCGTGCCGGTGTTCGCGGGCGTGTGCACCAAGGAGGAGGGTGTCGTCTCCCTCATGGACGACATCGTGGCGTACTTCCCCAGCCCGGACACCTACGGCAAGGTGCCGCTGGTCAACGGCGAGCTGCTCGACGTGGACCCCGACGACGGCCGCCCCGTGGCCTTCGTCTTCAAGATCCTCAACGACCAGCAGCAGGGGCGCCTCGCCTTCATCAAGGTCCTCACCGGCACCGTCACGCCGGGCCTGGAGCTCGTCAACGCCCGCACCCGAAAGACCGAGCGCCTGGCGCACCTCTACCGCATGATGGGCCGCGACACCACCGAGGTGAAGAGCGCCGGGGCCGGCGACATCGTGGTGGTGCCCAAGCTGGACGCCCAGACCGGCGACACGCTCTCGGCCACCGGCAAGGTGGAGGCCGCCGCGTTCCGGTTCCCCAACTCGCTCTACCGCATCGCCATCGAGGCCGACCAGCGCGGCAGCGAGGACAAGCTCTTCACCTTCCTCGAGAAGATGGCCGACGCCGACCCCACCCTCAAGGTGGACCGCGACGAGGACACCGGCCAGACCGTGATCAGCGCCATCGGCGAGGCCCAGGTCTCCGTGCTGCTCGACCGTCTGGAGAGCCGTGCCAACGTGGGCGCCCACACCGTGCCGCTGCGTATCCCGTACCGCGAGACCATCCGCCGCACCGCCACGGGTCACGGCCGCCACAAGAAGCAGACCGGCGGCGCCGGGCAGTTCGCCGACGTGCGCATCCGCATCGAGCCCAACCCCGACGGCGGCTACGAGTTCCTGGACGAGGTCGTGGGCGGCGCCGTGCCCCGCGGCTTCATCCCCGCGGTGGACAAGGGCGCCCAGGAGACCATGCGCGACGGCGTGCTGGCCGGCTACCCCATGATCGACGTCAAGGTGGCCCTGTACGACGGCCAGTTCCACCCCGTGGACTCCAACGAGATGGCGTTCCGCACCGCCGCGCGCCTGGGCTTCCAGGACGCCGTGTCCCAGGCCGAGGCCGTGCTGCTCGAGCCCATGGCCACCCTGCAGATCACCGTGCCCGAGAGCTACGCCGGCTCCATCATGGGCGACATCTCGGCCTCCCGCGGCCGCGTGGAGGGCATGGAGACCACCGACAAGGGCGAGGTCTCCATCCAGGCCCGCGCCCCGTACGCCGAGGTGGTGGACTACGCCACGCGCCTGAGGTCGCTGTCCCGCGGCACCGGCGAGTACACCATCGAGGTGGAGGGCTACGAGCAGGTGCCCCACGACGTCCAGGAGCGCCTGGCCAAGGAGTACCAGGAGAGGCGCAGCCAGGGCAGGTAGGCGAACCCCGCTCATATAAGTGGTAGTCGGCGCAGGGGCGCCCGGCGGTCTCACGGCCGTCGGGCGCCCTCGCCTGTGCCGGTCGTCCTGACCGACGCCTGACGCCGGTATGACGACTTCCTGACAGGCGCGATAGGCCCCTGGGGGCGACTGAAGGGGGCCGGGCGCAGGTCGTTTGATGTTTTTGGTCCGTTTGCCGATTCTTTTTCCGAGGGGACGCAGCCTCATTTTGTGAGCAAGAAGCTAAGGGATACACAGGTCCGGTTCAGGTTGAGGATTGCTGCCGTTGGCTGAACGGTGTGCCTCCGCTGTACGGGGCTTGAAAAAAGGCCAACTCCCTGCGGGTATCGCTTTTAGAATTGTTGTCACGGTAACACAGTGTTAGATACTTTCGTGTTAGAGAGTAGTTTTCTGATACTTACGCTTTAAGATAACAGCATGGTTTCCCTTTAGTCGTTTGTACAGGGCATTTATTACCGATGGTTTCTTACAGTTGATTTCAACCTGAGTCTGTCAGAGACTGTCAAAACGAATAACTATCCGAACGACCATCCGTCTGTCTATGGGCACCATACACAGACAAGAAAGGGAGACGCCATGGACGTGAGGTGTAAGGAGAGCCGCGCCGCTGTCCCCAAGGGGCGCCTGCGGCCCAAGCGCCCCGGGCTCGCCTGGGCCGCAGGGCTGTTGACGGTGGCCCTGGCGGCCATCGTGGCCCTCGGGGCGACATCCGCGAGGGCGGCGAACGGCTGCGAGTGGGTCACCGACCGCTCGACGGCGGAGGACTTCACGAACATTTTGGGCGAGGAGACGCCTATCAACGGCCGCTACGCCGGCCGCGTGTGGACCGACAAGTCCGTGGACCACGAGGACGGCAGCGATGTCTTCAAGACCACGTTCTCGGCCCTTGGCTCCTCGCGGACCATCCACTCGACCACGAGCAACCCGCTCGATGTCGTGTTCATCGTGGACGTGTCCGGGTCGATGAACGAGCAGGGCGGCGGTACGGCCCGTATGGCCGCGGCCACGAGTGCGCTCAACGACGCTATCGGCCAGCTCATGGCCGCCAATCCCAACAATCGCGTCGCGGTGACCACGTTCAGCAGTACGGGTGATTACGCGTCGAGCAACACCACGATGCTCGGTCTTGGGCGCTATGAGCGCAGGGGAGCGCAGATCAGCGCCAGCAATCCTGCTTTCTCCTACACGCGCAGCAGTTGGAACACGGACAATTCCCAGCTCACTCTCAACGCATCTGTCGAGGGCGGCGTCGCTGTCTCCGCGAGCATCTACGTCCGTGGCGGAACGAACACTCAGCGCGGCATCTACCAAGGTATGCAGCTGCTTGCTGGTGTGAAGGACCCCACCGTCGAGGTGACCGACGCCGTTACCGGAGAGCTGGTCGAGGTCCAGCGTATCCCTGCCGTAGTGCTTTTGAGCGATGGCGCGCCCACGTTCTCCATGAACACCGCCAACTGGTGGAATCTCGCCAATGCCAATAGCCAGGTCGGTCCTGGCGGCAGCTCCTACTATGGCAACGGCATGCTTGCCATGATGGAGGCCAGCTATCAGAAGGGGCAGATTAACAAGGCATACGGCGTGGACGCCGCGTCCGGCTATGCCGCAAAGATGTACACCGTACGAGTCGGCAGCCTCACTAATGATGATCTCAACCTCGCCAATGTGACGCTCGACCCGGCACAGTACCTCAGCGCTGACAACAGCATGTCTAACGGCGTGCGGGCCGCATGGGAAACCTATCGTTCGGGTGGGACGCCGGCGGTGCTTGTCGATCAGGAGCGGACTGGAGGTCGGCCTCCGCAGACGCAGGATGTGACAGTCACTCTCAACCACCCCTCTTCCGACGACATCACGTCGCTCGTCTACAACGACGGCGCCTACGTCGCCGGCACCGACGACCTTGGCAGCGTCTTTGAGAACATCATCCGTCAGCTCCAGCAGGCGGCTTTCTCTCCTGTGACGGATACCATGGGCAGGTCTGACACGCCCCTCACCTACAGCGACCCCATCGGCGACTATATGACTGTCGCCTCGATCGACTCCGTCGAGCTGTTCGGGAAGACGTACAGCGTCCAGAAGAACAACGATGGCACCTACTCCGTGGTTGGCAACGGGACCGTGAATCACCCCGTCTACGGCACGCCTGTCGACGTCTCCAAGATTGTCATCAAGGTTGCTACCGAGGGAACCGGCGCAAAGGCCAAGCAGACCCTTACCTGCCAGATTCCCGCAGACATCCTCCCGGTGCGTGTGGAGACCATCACCTATGCCGCCGACGGCAGTCAGACCTTCACGTCCAACCGCGGCGAGCCCGCCGCCCAGCCCCTGCGCCTCAACTACAGCGTGGGCTTCTCGGATGACGTGAAGACGAACGGGTCGGTCGACCTTTCCAAGGTGAGCTCCGAGTACAAGGCCACCCACCGCAACGCGGGCGGCGGCATCGACTTCTACAGCAACACCTACAGCGCGACGCCCGAGAGCGAGCCCTACGCCGACCCCGATAACCCGGGTACCGTCGGCGACGCCACGGCCACCTTCGCCCCCTCCAAGGAGAACCGCTTCTATTACTACCAGGCCAACCGGACCATCTACTCCTCCGGCACCGAGGGCGTACAGGTACAGGGCGGGGACGGCTCCGTCGACGAGTCGACGACGCTCGGCTCGGTCAGCGACCTCGTCGACGACAAGACCTACTACCTCGTCATCGACTACCACGAGGGCGGAGAGAACCCCCGTCTCGTGAACTACGTCGTCGCCCGCACCGGCGCGGAGCTCAAGAACTCCGTCGAGGTGGTCGACGGCGTGGTGAAGACCAAGATAGGTGCCCCGCGCCTGGGCAACACCAACCGCTTCACCCAGGCCAAGACCGGCGACGCCACCGGCACCGCCTCGCTCGCCTACGCTCCCACCTATGTTTACAGCGACGGTGAGGGGAGCGACTACCAGGTCCAGGTGAACCTCGGCAACAACGGTCGTGTGACCGTGCCCGCGACCGCTGTGCGCATCCAGAAGGCCGTGACGGCCGCCGAGGGCATCACCGCCCCCGACCGGGAGTTCACCTTCACCGTCACGGCATCTGGGCGCAGCGACGGCGAGGATACCCTCCCTGTCTTCGAGCTCCAGGACGATGGCAGCTGGGCCCAGTCTGTCGATGGGTCCGGGAATCCGGTGACCCAGAAGGTCGTGTGGGCCCGCGGTACCGCCACGGTGACGCTCAAGGCCGGTCAGTCCGTCCTTGTGGAGATGGGCGACGGCGTCCAGTGGACCGTCACCGAGGACGAGCTCGGGAGTCAGCCTGCCAACGAGACGTTCTCCCTGACGGGTCGCGAGGGCACCAACGGTGCCGCCGCGACCGAGGACAACGGCCGTCAGATTGCAGGTACGGCCGCAGCCGGCTCTGTCCAGCAGGCCGTCTTCACCAACACCTACACCACCAGCATCACGTGGACCACGGGCACCCACGGTCCCATTCTCCTGACCAAGGACATGGAGGGAAACCTCGCCAGCGGCGACCCCCGCGGTTTCCGGGTGGGCGATCATTTCTCCTTCGAGGTGTCGCCCAATGAGGGCGCCCCGCTGCCCCGTGCCGACAAGGCCGATGGTTCCGGCGATTTCGCCGTCACCTCCGTCGAGGTGGGCGTCGCCGCTGTGAACACGGAGACGGGTGACGACGACGGGCAGAGGACCACGTACGACCTCGAGTACGTGTATCGCGGCGCGGATGGAGAGGTGTCGTCGCAGATGGTCCGTGAGCACGGCCTCCCTGCCTTCTCTGCCTCCTTCCCCGGTATCGTCTTCGACAGGCCCGGTGGCTACGTGTACACCGTGCGCGAGAGCCGTGCCACGGCGCAGAACGTGGTTGCAGGGGTGACCTACGACCCCTCCGTCTACCGGTTCACGGTGCAGGTGGGAACGGACGCCAGTGGCTCCAAGCTCCAGGTTTCCGGTGTCTCCGTCGAGAAGAGGGGAGCCGATTCCACGGAGTACCAGCCCGTTGGCGGCTACGGCGCCAACAATCCCGTTACCTTCGTCAACGAGTACCGGACCACCGATGTGCGCCGCTTCTTCGGCGTGACCAAGACCCTGACGGGTGCCCCGCTGGCCGAAGGCCGGTTCTCCTTCACGCTGACGGGGGGTGGCGCCCATGTCATGACCGATGACGAAGTTGCGGACCTGCCCGAGAACGGAATGACCCGTGAGCGGGCGGCGGGTTACAGCTACGACGGCGGGCTCGGGCAGCCCATGCCTGACGGCGTGAGCGGCAACACCGCAACCACCACAAACGGTGCCGGTGGTGTCGTGAGCTTCGGCGGTATCCGCTTCGAGCAGGCGAGCGCATCCGTCGACGAGGACCCCGACGCCGACACCCTTCGCCGCGGTGTCGTCTACAAGTACACCGTGGTCGAGAACGTGCCCGAGGGGGTTACGGACAATTACCTCAATGGCATTACCTACGACACCACGTCCCACGACATCTATGTCTACGTGCACGTGGAGGACAGCGAGACCGAGGGAGAGATCGTTCGCTCTCAGGTCATCTACGGCCACGACCACGGGACCGGTGGGGTGGACGCCAACAGCGTGCCTTTCGTGAACAGCTACGAGGCCACCGGCTCCGCCACCATCAACGGCACCAAAACCATGAACGGCCGTACCTTCCGCGAGGGCGATACCTTCACCTTCACGCTGTCCGAGCGCGCGGCTGACACCGGTGTCGAGACCGTGCTGCAGACCAAGACCCTCACGGTGGGTGCCGAGGACGAGGGCAAGAACTCCCTCCCGGTGAGCTTCGATCCCATCTCCTACATCCACAATGGAACCAAGAGCGACCTCGGCCTCCACACCTACGTCCTGCGTGAGGTCGCGGGCGACCTGCCCGGCATGACCTATGACACCGCCGAGCGCGTGGTGACCGTGAACGTGACGGATAACGGTAACGGTACGCTGGCGACTCCGGTCACCTATCCTGACGCCGTGACGTGGACCAACAGGTACACCGCTCCCTCCGCCTTGGTGACGCTGCCCGGCACCAAGACCTTCAACGGTGGCCCCATCCCTGCGCAGTCCTTTGGCTTCTCCACGTGGACGACGGATGAGACCTACAGCACCGAGGGTGTGACCCCGTATCAGACGTGGGTGGGCGAGGGCACCTCGGTCGACAAGGACGGCACCGTGACCTCCACGGCCGCGGTGAGCAACCTGCTACCTTCGGGCTCTTACAAGCCCGGCGACTACTACTTCGTGATCGCCGAGAACGCTGGTACCTCTGCCGGCGTGGCCTACGACCCCGTCCGCTACCAGGTGCATCTGACCGTCACCGACAACTTCGACGGCACCGCCACGCCGAGTCTCGAGGTCCGCAAGTCCACCGATGGTGGAAATAGCTGGAGCGAGTGGAGTGCCTCCGGCGATGGCGGCCTCGCCTTCACCAATACCTTCGATGGTGTGCTGCAAGCCGTGGCACAGCTCTCCAAGGTGACCCTCAACTCCACGGTTCCTGCGGATGGTTATAGCTTCACGCTTTCCATCCAGCGCCAGGACGACAGCGGTCAGTGGGTCGCCGCCAAGGCAAGCGAGGTGCATGTCAAGGGCATCGACGCAAACGCCGACGGCACCTACTCCCTCAAGAGTGATGCCACGGGCACCATCCCCATGGGCGACCTCGTGTTCCTCCGCGAGGGGACCTACCGCACGGCTCTTGTCGAGGTGCTCCCCAACGGCAATCGCGTCGAGCTGGGCAACGGCACCGCGGTGGTGAACGGTATGGCTTACGACGCCCATACCGCCAGTGCCACCTACACCGTCACCCGCAACGGCACCTCGCTCGTCGTGCGTCGTGACGGTGCGGATACGTTGGCCTTCGTCAACGACGGCGGTGTGCCCGTGTCCAAGGCCGTCTATGCCGACGGCGTGGACGATGCCGCCTCGCTGCCTCAGGGCCCCTTCACCTTCACAGTGTCGGGCCTCGGCGATGGTCAGACCGCCTACCTGGTGATCGATGGCGCCGATGAGGCGGCTGCCCTCTCCAACGACGGCACCTTCAAGCTCTCGGGTGGTCAGTCCGGCCGCATCTACGGCCTCGGCCAGAACGGCTCCATCAAGCTCACCGAGTCCGTCCAGGACGGCTTCACCGCTGACAGCGCGGAGCTGACCGGCACTGCCGTGTCCGGCGCTGACGCCGCGGGGATGGTCTTCCACAACAAGTACACCCCCGGCGCCGCCTCCCAGCAGTTCTCCGTTTCCAAGGAGCTCACGGGCCGCGGGTTCAAGGAGGGTGAGTCCTTCATCTTCACCCTCACGGGCGAGGGCGATGCCCCCATGCCCACCGAGGACGGCCGCACCGCCACGGTGAGGGAGAACAACGGCACGGCCACCTTTGGCGCCATCGCCTACGATAGGATTGGTTCCTACACCTACAAGGTGCAGGAGCAGGCCGGTAACGATGCCAGCGGTCTGAAGTACGACCGCTCCGTTTACACCGTCAAGGTCGATGTGACCTACGACGAGGAGACCAAGGCGCTGAAGTCCGCGGCCACCTACACCAAGGGCGGCCAGCCGTACGAGCTGGTCGATGGTGCCATGGCCTTCACCAACACCTACACGTCTACCGGCAAGCTGACCGGCGACGACGCCGCAAAGCTCGACGTCACCAAGACCCTCACCGGTCGTGACATGACCGACGGCCAATTCACCTTCGCCGTGGAGCCG
The DNA here is from genome assembly GCA_965141595.1 of uncultured Atopobiaceae bacterium. Lineage (GTDB taxonomy): Bacteria > Actinomycetota > Coriobacteriia > Coriobacteriales > Atopobiaceae > Granulimonas. The sequence continues at coordinate 15,609 of CBCSOI010000002.1, forward strand.
GTCGACACCGATGACGCCAAGGCCTCTGAGAGGCTCGGCGCCATGGAGCTCCACAGCGTCGCCGCCAAGGCGGGCGAGGCGGCCAAGGCCGTCGTGTCCGTGGACGGCGAGGACAAGACCCTCGGCGACCTGCTCGGTGCGGTCACGTTCACCCAGGCTGACGCTGGCAAGACCTTCTCATGGACCGTCTCCGAGAACGGCGCCGACAAACCGGCCGCCGGCTACACCATGGACACGGCCGTCTACACCGTCTCGATCGCCGTGACCGACAACCTTGGTGGCACCGTCACGGCCACGCCCTCCATCACCCAGACCGTGGGCGAGTCCCCCGAGGGCGCCGACGCGGTGGCCTTCGCCAACGAGTACAACGTGACGTCCGTGACCCTGCCCGTGACCGACCGGGTCAAGGTGAGCAAGGAGCTCTCCGGCCGTAAGCTCGGTGAGGGCGAGTTCGAGTTCAAGCTGTACGACTCCGAGGGCAACGAGCTCGCCACCGGCACCAACGCCGCCGACGGCACCGTGACCTTCGACCGCGACCTCACCTTCTCCGCCGCGGGCGAGTACACCTACACCGTCCGCGAGGTGAAGGGCACTCTCGGTGGCGTCACCTATGACGAGACCGTCTACAGCATCGTCCTGACCGTCACCGACAACGGAGACGGCACCCTCTCCGTGTCCCGCAAGGAGGGCACGCCGGAGTCCGTCACCTTCAACAACACGTACAAGGCCGCCGAGGTGACCGATACCGTCGTGGTCGCCAAGACCCTCGAGGGTCGCGACATGGCTGAGGGCGAATTCGCCTTCCAGCTCCTCGACGGGGGCGGCAACGTCGTGGCCACCGCCACCAACGACGCCGACGGCAAGGCCACCCTGGGCCCGATCAGCTTCGATACGGTAGGCGACTTCGAGTACACGCTGAACGAGGTCAAGGGCGATGAGCCTGGCGTGACCTATGACTCCGCAGAGTACAAGGTGACCTTCCATGTCACCGATGACGGCAGTGGCCAGCTCGCCGTCAGCCACTCGATCGTGGACGCCAGCGGCAATACCGTCGAGGGCACCGTGGCCTTCAACAACACCTTCACCCCGACTCCTGTGCCGAGCTCTGTGACCGATAGCATCGAAGTCACCAAGGTGCTGACCGGTCGTGACCTCAAGGCTGGCGAGTTCAAGTTCGAGCTCGTCGACGGCGAGGGCAACGTCAAGGCCACCGGCACCAACGATGCCAGCGGCAAGGTGACCATGAGTGAGGTGGAGTACACCGCGCCCGGCGTTCACGAGTACACGCTCCGCGAGGTCGTGCCTTCGGGTGAGGGCGACGACGTCCGCGTGCCCGGCGTCGGTTATGACGGCCAGGTTTATCGGGTGAGGGCCACGGTGACGCTGGACACCGCTGACGGGACCCTTTCCGTCACTCATTCTCTCCTGAATGTCGACGGCGACCCCGTCGAGGGGGGCATCACCTTCACCAACCGCTACACCCCCGAGCCCGTGACGACCTCCGTGACCGACACCATCACCGTCAACAAGACGATGGAGGGTCGTGCCCTTGAGGCCGGCGAGTTCAAGTTCGAGCTTGTCGACGGCGAGGGTAGCGTCAAGGCCACCGGCACCAACGACGCCGATGGCAAGGTCGTTCTCGGCAGCCTGACCTATGACAAGGTTGGCGAGTACAAATACACACTCCGCGAGGTCGTGCCCGCCGAGGGTGACAAGCAGCATGGCATCGGCTATGACGGCACCATCTACACCGTGCTGGTCACCGTCGCCGATGACGGCAACGGCAAGCTCGTCGCCACGCACGCCATCGAGGGCTCCAGCGACACCACCGTCACCTTCAAGAACACCTACACCCCCGAGCCTATCCACAGCTCCGTCACCGAGAACGTCACCGTCACCAAGGACCTCTCCGGTCGTGACCTCAAGGCTGGCGAGTTCAAGTTCGAGCTCGTCGACGGCAAGGGTGACGTTGTTGCCACCGGCACCAACGCCGCCGACGGCAAGGTGACCATGGATGCCGTGGAGTACACCAAGACCGGTACCTACGAGTACACGCTCCGCGAGGCTAACAACGGCATCCCGGGCATGAGCTATGACCCGAAGACCTACAAGGTGACGGTCGAGGTCACGGCCGATCCCACGACCGGTGCGCTGTCGGCTACCAGCACCTTCGATGCTGAGTCCGTCGTCTTCAGCAACACCTACAACGCCGACGCCGTGAGCGACTATGTGGCCGTCACCAAGACCCTCGACGGCCGCCAGCTCCAGGCCGGTGAGTTCACCTTCCAGGTGGCCGACGGGGCCGGCGCCGTCGTGGCCACCGCCACCAACGGCGCCGACGGCAAGGCCACCCTGGGCCCGATCAGCTTCACCAAGGCCGGCACCTACACCTACACGGTGAGCGAGGTCGAGCCTGCGGAGAACAAACTGGCCGGCGTGACCTACGACGGCCGCACGTACGACGTGACCTTTACCGTCACCGATGACGGCAGCGGCCAACTCGCCGTCACCCACGTGGTCCAGGGCGCCGAGGACAACGTTGCGGCCTTCAAGAACACCTACACCCCTGACCCCATCGGCTACTCCGTGACCTCCTCCGTCGATGTCACCAAGATGCTAACCGGCCGCGACCTCCGCGACGGTGAGTTCGGCTTCGAGCTCGTCGACGGCGAGGGCAACGTCAAGGCCACCGGCACCAACGATGCCAGCGGCAAGGTGACCATGGGCGAGGTCCGGTACACCGAGCCCGGCGAGTACCGGTACACGCTCCGCGAGACCGTGCCCGATGATGACAGGGCGCTGCCCGGAGTCAGCTACGACAAGACGGCCTATGACGTCACCGTCACGGTCAAGGCTGACGCCGTGACCGGCGCGCTCTCCGCCGAGGCTGTCGTCGCGGGCGGCCCCGCGGTCTTCACCAACACCTACAAGGCGGATGCCGCCAACACCACCCTGTCCGTCTCCAAGCAGCTCACGGGCCGCGACTTCCTGGAGGGTGAGACCTTCTCCTTCACCCTGGCCGCTCAGGACGGCGCGCCCATGCCCGCCGCCGGCGGCGAGACCGCCACGGTGAGCGAGAACCTCCAGCAGGCCAAGTTCGGCGCCATCACCTTCACGAAGCCCGGCGAGTACCGCTACACCATTTCCGAGGTGGGCGGCGGCTCCACCAAGGACGGCGTGGCCTATGACCGCAGCACCTTCACCGCCGTGGTCACGGTGAAGGACGACACCCGCACCGGTCGCTTGGAGGCCACCGTGGCCTACCAGAACGTCGACGGCGCCACCGTCACCATCCCTTCGTTCATCAACCGCTACACGTCCACCGGCTCCATGGACGGCGTGGCCTCGGTGAACGTCTCCAAGGTCCTCACCGGCCGTCCGATGGCCGCCGGTCAGTTCGCCTTCTCGGTGACGCCCGCCGATGACGCCTCCGCCGCCAAGCTGCCCGCCCAGACCCTGACCAACCAGGCCTCCGATACGTCCGGCACCCCCGCCGCCGTGGTGACCGCCGAGGGCAAGACGCTCTCCGAGCTCTTCTCCGGCGTGACGTTCACCGAGGCGGACTCCGGCAAGACATTCGCCTGGACCGTGGCCGAGACCTCCGAGGCTGCTCCCGGCTACACCGTGGACGCCACGACCTACAGGGTTGAGGTCAAGGTGGCCGACAACGGCAACGGCACCATCACCGCCACCACCTACGTGAACGGCGATGCGGTGACCGGCGGCCATGCCCTGATCGCCTTTAAGAACGGCTACCGAGCCGAGAGCAACCCCGACGCCGCCGAGGGCTCCGGCCGCGTGACCACCACCAAGGCCATCTCCAACCGCGACCTGGTGGCCGACGAGTTCACGTTCCAGATGCGTGACGCCAGTGGCGCCGTGGTGGCCACCGCCACCAACGCCGCCGACGGCACCGTGGACTTCGGTGCCGTGAGGTACACCTCCGAGCAGGCCCTGGCAGACGTTGCCTCCGGTGTCGCCGTGCAGGTGGGCACCGCCGACAAGCCCGTCTACCGCTACACCTACACGCTTTCCGAGGTCACGGATGCCCTGCCTGAGAACGTGAGCGCCGAGGTGCCCACGGTGACCGTGGCCGTGGATGTGGCTGACAACGGTGACGGCACCATGACCTGCACCGTGGTGTGGCCTTCCGACGGCGCACCCACCGGCTTCGTGAACGCCTACGAGGCCGACCCGCTGCCCGTGACCATCTCCGGAACCAAGGCCTTCACCGCGGCCGAGGGCCTCTCCGTGCCTGAGTCCGTCTACGGGGCCTTCACGTTCACCCTCGCCGACGAGGCCGGCAACGTCCTCGGCACGGCGACCAACGACCGTTCGGGCTCGGTGGCCTTCCCCGAGATCACCTACACCCAGGACGATCTGGCCGGCGAGACGGAGCGTACGTTCACCTACACCGTGACCGAGACCGGCTCCGTGCCCGGCGTCACCAACGATGCCGATGCCACCCGCACCGTCACCGTGCACCTGAGCCAGGGCAAGGACGGCCACCTGTCCACCCGTGTGGAGGGCCTGCCCTTCACCTTCACCAACACCTACTCCGTGGAGGAGCTCACCACCTCCGTCACCGACCAGGTGAAGGTGACCAAGACTCTCACCGGCCGCACCCTGGCCGACGGTGAGTTCGAGTTCCGGCTGGTGGGCGAGGACGGCGAGGTCGCGGCCAGCGGCACCAACGCCGCCGACGGCACCGTGACACTGTCCCCGGTCACCTACACCGAGCCCGGCACCTACACCTACACGCTCTCCGAGGTGCAGGGCGACAAGCCCGGCGTGGGCTATGACGACGCCGTCTACACCGTGACCACCACGGTGGTGGACGACGGCGACGGCACGCTCTCCGCCACCCATGAGGTGACCGGAGGCGAGGCGGTGTTCAACAACACCTTCACGCCCTCCTCGGTGGTGGACCCGGACTTCGGCATCCCCGCCAGGAAGATCCTCGTGGGTCGCGACTGGCGCGACGATGACGCGTTTAACTTCGTGGTCACCGCCGAGACCGGGAACGCGCCCATGCCCGACCCCTCCTCGGTGTTCGCGACCGCGGGGAGCCCCATGGTCCACTTTGGCGCCGTGGCGTTCTCCGAGCCGGGCGAGTACTCCTACCTGGTGAGCGAGGTGGCCGGTGACGAGGAGGGCATGACCTACTCGCAGGCCGTCTATCGCGTGCGTTACGAGGTCACGACCGACCCGGTCACGGGCGAGCTGCAGTTGGACGTCCATATCCACCGCATCAGGGATGACGCCGGCGCGGATGCCGCTGACGAGTGGCCCTTCGACGTGCCGCTGGAGTTCGTGAACACCTACGAGGCCCCCGAGGAGCCCGTGGTTCCCGAGCAGCCCGGCACGCCCGAGCAGCCCGCTGGCCCGGTTGAGAAGCTGCCCGAGCCCGTCAAGGCCGTGGTCCTGCCCATCACGGGTCTGATCGCCAAGACCGGCGACGTGGTGGCGCCGCTGCTTCCCTGGATCGGCGCCGGCGCGGCCGCGGTCACGGCCGGTGTCCTCCGGATCCTCAAGGGGGGCAGGCGCCGCGAGGACTGACGTCCTGACGCCTGACCGCACAGGCTGCGCTGGCTGCGCCAGTTGCGGCAACCGGTGAGAGGGCCCGTCTCCCCAAGGGGACGGGCCCTCTTCCCATGCCTCCCACGCGTGACAAGGGTGTGACAAAGGTGCCTGGACCATGTGTCACTTGTCCTATTTTGATATTGATGGTTGCTATCCCGCTGCTTGCGGCCCCGGACCCATGCCGGAGAGCCCCTCGGCATGGTTCCCGGACCCACGACCGCGGAAAACCCATGCCGGAGAAGCTATCGGCATGGGTTTCGGGCCCCCGTGGACCCATATCCGTCGGGGGAGCCATGCCGGAGGGCCCTGCGGCATGGGTTCCGGGCACCCGTGGGTCCGCATCTGTCGGGAACCCCATGCCGGGGAGCCTTGCGGCATGGGTTCCGGACGCCCGTGGGCCAGCATCTGTCGGACGCACCATGCCAAAGAGCCCATCGGCATGGCTCGCCGCGCCTCTCCGTCCGATGCCCGTCCTCCTGGCAGTCTTCTCGGCCCCTCCGGCACCCTCCATCCGGCACCCCCTCCGCACCTGAATGCGATTAGGGGCGACTCCGGGAGCCGGCGAGGGCCGAAAACCGCCCCCAACCGCGTTCAGGTGGTCAGAATCCGCCCCTAACCGTGTTCAGGTGCCGAGGAGGTCGCCCTCAATCGCGTTCAGGTGGCGAGAGAGGCCCGGCCCCAGGTGCCGAGGGGCCCGGCTGCCGAGGGGCCCCGGCTGCCGAGAGGGGCCGGCTGCCGAGGGGCCCGGCTGCCGAGAGGGGCTCGATCCCGGCCGCCGAGCGACCCCCGGGGACGCGAGCCCCCTTGGTATGCCAAATCGCCAAAACCCGTGGAAGGTCCATCAAAAGGGGGCGGCCATAGGGCGGTCGGTGCCTTATGGGGGTACAGTCGAACGCAGACCGTCATGCCGGCCCCTTCTCCTCGGCCGGCTCATACGCCCCGGCAGCCCGGGGCCCCGAAAGGAGCTACTCGATGCAGGTCGCACAGCAGATCAAGCCCGATATCTACTGGGTGGGCGCCCTCGACTGGAACGAGCGCCACTTCCACGGCTACACCACCGAGAAGGGCCTCACCTACAACGCCTATCTGATCATGGACGAGAAGGTCACCCTCATCGACACCGTCAAGGAGAAGTTCCATGACGAGCTGATGCAGCGCATCTCCTCGGTGGTCGACCCCTCCAAGATCGACGTCGTCGTCACCAACCACGTGGAGATGGACCACTCCGGCAGCCTGCCCTTCATCGCCCAGGCCTGCCCCAACGCCACCTTCTACTGCAGCACCAAGGCCGCCGGCGAGCTCGCCAGGCACTACCAGGACGCGGGCATCGACTTCCGCCCCGTCAAGACCGGCGACACGCTCAACATCGGCAAGCGCACCCTCACGTTCGTCGAGACCCCCATGGTCCACTGGCCCGACAACATGGTCACCTACGACGAGTACGACAAGGTGCTCTTCTCCAACGACGCCTTCGGCCAGCACTTCGCGTCCACCACGCGCTTCGACGTGGACTCCGACTACTGCGAGGTCATGAAGCAGGCCCGCAAGTACTACGCCAACATCGTGCAGCCCTACGGCATGCAGGCCGGCAAGGCCCTCGCCGCGGTGCAGGGCCTCGACCTCGAGATGATCGCCCCGGCCCACGGCGTCATCTGGACCGAGCACATCCCCGACATCCTCGAGCGCTACGGCCACTGGACCAAGAACGAGCGCGTCGAGAAGTGCGCCGTCGTCTACGACACCATGTGGGACTCCACCGAGAAGATGGCCAAGGCCATCTGCGAGGCCTTCGTGCAGGAGGAGGTCGACTGCCGCTACTTCGACCTCAAGTACACCCACGAGAGCGACATCCTGTCCTACATCCTGGACTGCAAGTACGTCTGCGTGGGCTCCTCGACCCTCAACATGCAGATGATGCCCAACGTGGCCAAGTTCCTCACGTACTTCCGCGGTCTGTCCCCGCGCAACGACACCCGCGTCGGCCTGGCTTTCGGCTCCTACGGCTGGGCGCCCGTGGCCCAGAAGCAGGTGCAGCAGGTGCTCGCCGACACCGGCTTCCAGCTGCCGCTCGACCCGGTGAGTCTCAACTGGCGCCCCGACCGGGCCTACCTGGACGACCTTCAGGAGAAGGTGCGGTCCATGGTGGCCGCCACGGAGTAACCCCGGCGGTTCACGGTAGTATCTGAGGGGCCCGCCCGACGGGCCCCTTCTCGTATCCCGATTATGCAAGGAGGAAGCTATGGGAAAGATTTCCGTATCGGGCATGCACTGCAAGCACTGCGAGATGCTCGTGACCATGGAGCTCGAGGACCGCGGCGCCACCGATGTGGCCGCCGACGCCGCCACGGGCACCGTGACCTTCGAGGGCGACCTCACGCCCGAGCAGGTCGAGGAGGCCGTCAAGGCCGCCGGGTTCGAGCTCGCGCGCTCCTAGTGAAGTAGGTCGAACACGTAGATGGACATAGCCGTAAGTATCGTCGTCACCCTGCTGCTGACCCTGGTCAACGGTTTCTTCTCCATGAGCGAGATGGCCCTGGTCAATGTCAAGCGGCCGCTCTTGGAGCGCGACGCCGAGGAGGGAAACGCCAAGGCCAAGACGGCCCTCGAGCTCTCCGGAGACTCCGGCGACCTGCTGGCCGCCATCCAGGTGGCCATCACCCTCGTGGGCTTCGCCAGCTCCGCCGTGGCCGCCACCAACCTGTCCGACCCGTTCGCCGTGTGGATGGCCTCCGTGGGCGTGCCCGCCACCGTGGCCGCCGGCCTGGCGCCCGTGATCATCACCCTCGTGGTGTCGTACTTCTCCATCGTCATCGGCGAGCTGGTGCCCAAGCGTATCGCCCTGGCCGACTGCGAGGGCGTCTCCAAGCGCGTGGCCGGGTTCCTCAAGGGCTTCACCGTGGCCGCCAAGCCGCTCATCTGGATCACCGCCAAGAGCGCCAACGGCATCTCGCGCCTGCTGGGCGTGCGGAGCGCCGACGAGCGCCAGAACGTCTCCGAGGAGGAGATCCGCTACATGGTGAGCGATGCCGAGGAGCTCACCGACGAGGAGAAGTCGATGATCCACGAGATCTTCGACCTCGGCGACGCGGCCGCCCGCCAGGTCATGGTGCCCCGCGTGGACATGACCGCGCTCGAGGACACCGAGACCCTGAGCTCGGTGCTCGCGTGCATGCGCAAGACGGGCTACTCCCGCATCCCCATCTATCACGAGGACGTGGACCGCATCGTGGGCATCGCCCACATCAAGGACCTCATCAGCCCCATCATCGACGAGGGCAAGGGCGACGCCCCCATCGCCGGCTTCGTGCGCGAGGCCGACTTCGTGCCCGACACCAAGGACATCATCCCGCTGCTCTCCGAGATGCAGACGAGCCACGACCAGATGGTCATCGTGGTGGACGAGTACGGCGGCACCGCCGGCGTCATCACCATCGAGGACATCGTGGAGGAGGTCGTGGGCGAGATCGAGGACGAGTTCGACCCCGACAACAAGTACCTCACCAAGCTCTCCGAACGCGAGTGGCTGGTGGACGGGCGCTTCCCCATCGACGACGCCGCCGAGCTGGGATGGCCCATCGAGGAGTCCGACGAGTACGAGACCGTGGCCGGCTTCATCCTGGACCTCGCCGACGGCCTGCCGGGACCGGGCGAGGTGTTCGACGTGGACGGCTGGCGCTTCCGCGTGCAGTCCATGCGCGGGCGCCGCATCGCCCTGCTGCGGGTGATCGCCCCCGAGCCGGAGCCCGAGCCCGACGAGGGCGAGGAGGCCGAGGAGGACGCCGATCGCGACGGCTGGCTCGACCG
>CBCSOI010000003.1:0-24238 GCA_965141595.1 uncultured Atopobiaceae bacterium
GAGAATAAGAGAATCTTATTATAAGACTATAAGAGTATGGGATTAAAGATCACTGAAGATATGTCCATGACAGATTATTGGTTTTCTGCCGTGACAGGATTCTAGCTGAAGAGCAATGGCCTTGTCCCGGTTATCGGAATTGGTAAATTGATTCCAATAATACTGACAATAAAGTCGAGGTAGACGTGTGGTGAGCACATCAAGACAACAACGGTGCTCCCGTTGCGTTCGATTATCGGAAAAGGAGATCGGTTTTTCGGAAATTGCAAGATCCGTTGTCCGGCTGTTGGTTCCGGATTTGGATTGGGAAAGTCAATAAAGTAAGAGGATAAGAGAATAAGAACATAGGATAATCCCAAAATAAGAACTTAGGAGCAACGTGAGACTGTCTGTCGATCGAGGATTATGACGCCCCCCTGCCCCGAAGGACGGGTCCCCGCGGTCAGTGGATCGATGGGAGGCGAGAGCGTATGGCGAATGTGCCGCAGGTCTTAGGGTTCTGCAATCTATCCATGGCTCCTCAACCAGGCATTTGGAGTCGGGCGGGTTGACGGCTGCGGTCAGGGCCCGTCGATCGACGCGACCCGGTCTCGAACCGCAGCTGCAACTCCACCCCCCTCCCCTACCCCCTTGGATTCACCCGCGGCGCCCTGTGGGCGCGGCATAAGGGCGGATCCATATCGACGATTTGGACTTGTTGCGGTAACCAGGGCGTTTTACCTGCCTACGGCGGGCAAGCCAGGCAATCGCTTGGTCGAGCTTCTATATCTCGTGGGGAGTATTGCCGTCAGTCTCTCTTCCCGCTGTTCGGGTCTCCCCTCCCCCAGGGTCGATTTGCGACCTCACCGTGAGGCCGTTTCCCCAGCAGTCTTTGTCGTGTACGGGCATATGCAGGTCCAGGGTCCCAGCGCCGGCCAATGGAGGTTCTACAGCGGAGCCCCTCACGTCCCAGGCTGCTCTGGTGTCATCCCATTCCCTCTGGACCCCTTGGATGGCCCCGATATTGGAAAACGGTTCCTTTGGTTATTCGTGCCCAACGGCCGACGGTTCAGGGGCATCCCCTTTTGCCGGACTGAGTGACAAAAGCCGATATTCGATGGAGGATAACCGGCAATCGGGCTTTCGGGCCCATCAACAGCAAACGACCAGCCAATAGCTGGCCAATAGACGACCAATGGCCAACCAATAAACGACCAACAGCCAACCAATAGCTAGCCAATAGCAAACCAATAAACAGACCAATAATGGACCAATAACAGGCCAATAGCAGACCAATAGCATTTCCGGTTATTGGATCATGACTATCGGAATCTCTGAATATGGGATTCCGTAATCAGATCAGCAGGAAGAAACCAATAACCAATAACCAAATCCCGTTATTGGATTCACGGAAGAACTGCAGGCAAGCATTATCGGAACTTGCGCTTCGAGAGAGGCCAGCTCTGTCGAAGGAGTCGCCGATACTGGGTATTGCCAGTTAAATGAAGGTGGCTAGCTGTCGGTCGCGGCCATGCGATCCCAATGCCCACCTCTGTCCTGGATGGGATTGAAGCGGATTGCCGATAACCGAAAAGCAAAAACCGGAACTTCTGTTCCTGATTCCGGTATTTCCGTTTATTGATTCGGGTTGCGTTATCGGAACCCGACTACCAATAACCGATAATGGCATCGGAACCAATAACCAATAGGGGAATTGCGAAAACCAATATGTAGTCAATAATCCAGATGGACTTCCGATATTTGGCTACGCTATTATCGACAATGAAATCTGGGGGTCGATAACGATTCCGGAAACCGAACCAATAATCGACCCAATAACGGAAACCGGACAGCTTCATTGATGGGTAGGGGAGTGCCGGAGGAATTTAGCATGGAGGGTTCGTCCATGAGCGAGACGATCGACAGGCCTCGGGAGGAGTTCCCCTGTGACATCTGTGCCCTCACCGGCCTGGACAAGGAGACTCTCGACGAGGCGATCCAGTGCTTCCGCGTCGAGGACAAGGTCTGGTGGGACAAAAACGCGTTCGAGTCTGAGGGCACCTGGTGGTGTCGAAAGCAGGACAAGGAGAAGATCGAGCAGTACTTCGAGTACCCCTTTGTTTTCCGCCCTTGGATCGAACTTCACAAGCTGAACTACAGTACCGTCAATTCCTATATGAAGTACCACCAGTACTATTCCTCGCACTCGCGGAAACAGCCTCAGCTTTACGGTGGGTCACGCAAGACGTTTGTCTGCATCGACACTAAGGTTGCCGAGAAGCTGATCGACAAATATGTGCTTCAGGTCTCCTCTGATGACGATCTTGACGACGACCACCCCGAGGTCCCCGCCGATGTGCCCGCAGAAGACCCTGGGGCCTCTCAACCTATGGGACAACCCGTTGTCTCTGCTGGTGCCGGTATCGCTGGCTCCCATCTCGACCACGCCAGCCTCTCATCTGTGGTGTCCCTCTCTGACGATGTACGCACGCAGATGGAGATTCGCATCCAGGAGAAGGATGACCGCATCGAATCTTTGGAGGAGGAGGTGAGGGCGCTCCGCGAGGAACTCGAGCGTAGGGTGTCGGAGGAGCGCGATAGGGGAGAGGCCGCTCTCCAGGACGCCCAGAGGCGCTACGAGGTGCTCAACGAGAGGTACGAGAAGCTCTACGCGGACTGCATCCGCTTCTCCTATGCTGCCGGATGTTCGAAACAGGTCCTTCGCCGTGTCGAGGCCGCCCCCTTCGGAGTCCGTATCTCGCGAAAGAGGTACATGCGGCTCATAGAGGGCGCTGTCAAGGAGGTGGGGGATACGAAGGCCCCCGATAGGCCCTCTGGGGATGGGGGAGGACCTCACTCCTATGATGAGGCTATATATGAGCCCGGCGACTGAGCCCTTCGCCGTCCTTTGACCATCAGTTCCAGAGGGGGACCCTGCTTGTGGGGGGTCGCCCTCTTTTTCTGTCGAGATCCTAATCCGAGGTGTCCGGCAATCCCCTCATTGTTTTGTTCCATTTCGGACACGATTAGCAGAAAACCGAGGTAGATGAACTGCACCTGAAGAGACATATTAAAGTCCCCTGAAGACGGTTTATTCTATTCATGTCGAAAACGACACGAATAAGTGAAACCAATCGAACGGGGGCGGAGTGGGAACGACGGTCCTTAGCAGGAGGGGCTTCTGCATCGGCTTTGCGGCTATGGCAGGGGCCCTTGCTTCCCCGGTGATGTCCTATGCGGCCGAGCCGAAGCAGAAGGTCCTCGTCCCCACCGTTCACAAGGTGTGTTCCACCTCCAAGGCCGAGGTGGGCGAGCGCGTTTCGTTCGTCGTATCCGTCACCGCCCCGTCGGTATTTCCCGTAGGTTCTTCCTACGCCCTCGAGGTGACCGACTCCTCGGATTCTGCCTTGGTGCCCGTAGGGGACAGTTTTCGTCTGCATCTCCCCGGTGGCGGCGAGCGCGATCTTGACACCGACATCGCCGTCACTGCCTCCGGATGGACCCTTTTCATCAGCGACCTCCGGAGTCTCTGCGCAGAGGGCGAGTCCTTCGCAGTCTCCTATGAGTGCGAGACCGAGGACCCCGGCTCTTACACCAATGCTGCCTGGGCAACCTACCCGGGTCGTGACGGAAACCGAGAGTTGACGAAGGTCGCCGAGGCCTCCGTCGAGTACGTCTGGCCCGAAGCTGAGATGCCCCGTACCCGCAAGGCGTCCGACAACCTCAGGGGTGTCATCAAGAAGACCGGCGACACCGATGACCTGACCCCGGTCTTCGCAGGGCTCGCCGCCGCCGCTGCCGGGGTCACCGGTGCCGTCTTCGGCTCCCGTCGAGGGAAGGGGAGCGACGGCAAGGGAATCCATGAGTAGCCTTTGGCGTCCCTGGCTTGTGGCCGGGGTGTCCCTTGGGGCCATCGTCCTTGCAGTCAAAGGCTGTCCCATCGCTCCCTTCGCGGACATGGCCCCCGTGACCCTCGTCATGGCCACGGGGTCGGTCTTCAGTTGCCTTGTCGCCCTTTTTCTCATGGGCTGGGACTTCCTGTGGGGTGGTTGCGGTGACTAAGAGCACCAGGAAGTCCAAGGGCCGCCTCGGCCGCATCCTCCCGGTCATCGGCATGTTCCTGGGCCTCTGTCTCATTGCCTACTTCCCCGTGGTGGAGGCCGTGGACGCCGCCCGCAGGGCCGACGTGGCCGCCTCCATGGACCTCGCCGACAAGGCCGCCGACAGAAGCGCCGACGAGGCCCTGCTCGCCAACGCCGAGGCCTATAACTCCCGCCTGGCGGGGGAGGGGACAGAAGGCGTCGAGGTACTGCCCTACAGCCTCCAGCTCTCCCGGGACGGTCACGACACCGCCTTCGGCTACGTGAAGGTTCCCTCCATCGGCCTCGTGATGCCGATCTACCGCGGCACCTCCGACGCCTCGCTCTCCGCCGGTGCCGGCCACATGGAGGGCACGTCCCTTCCCGTCGGCGGCCCCTCCACCCACGCCGTTGTCACCGGCCACTCCGGCATGGAGGGCATGCGCGCGTTCGACGACCTCCGCCGCCTCGGGGAGGGCGATGTTTTCGGATTCAAGGTGCTCGGCCGCACGGTCTGCTACCGGGTCACCTCCTCGGAGGTGGTCGAGCCCGACGACCTCTCGAGCCTCGAAATCGAGGCCGGCGCCGACAAGGCGACCCTCGTCACCTGCACCCCCTACGGCATCAACTCCCACCGGCTCCTGGTCCACGGCGTCCGCTGCGAGGTCCCCGAGGGCTTCGACGACGCCGTGGGGGTGGTGGAGTCCATGGCCCACGACACCCGCGTCTGGGTCCTCCTCCTGGTGATCCTCGTCCTGCTCGGCGCCCTCGCCGGCAGGAGGGTCTCCCGCGCCCTCCGCAAGCGGAGGGGCGGAAACGACGTCCCCGGAAGTCTCGGGGGAGGGGAGGGCCCATGACCTAGGGAGGGAGCGAAGGGCGCCAGGGAGGCGCCCAAAGGACCGGAGAGATCCCGCCGGCAGACCGGCGGGGGAGAGAAAGAGGTAACACCATGTTCAGCCCCAAGTCCAAGATCGCCCGCGCGGCCTGCGTCGCCGGCCTGTCCCTGTCGCTCGTGAGCGGCGTGGCCGCCCCGGCGGTGACCGCCTTCGCGGCGCCCGTGGACGGCTTCGCCATCACCGGCGCCGTCCAAGGTGAGGCCTACCGCGTCCACAAGCTCTTCGGCGGCTCCTTCACCACCGACGCCGAGGGCAAGCTCCACATGGGCGACATCACCCTCAACACCGACAACCAGGCCAGGATCATCGACGCTCTCAAGGCGGTCGGCGTCGACGTCGAGGACGCCAAGCCGGAGTCCATGAGCGACATCGCCTGGGCCAACCACCTCGCCGAGAAGATCGCCGGCCTCCCCGAGGCCAAGCGCCAGTCCTTCGGCAACAAGCTCGCCGGCATGCTCTACGACGTGGACGGCGCCGCCACCGCCACGGCTGCTGCCGACGGCACGGCCGACGTCTCCGGTCTGGCCGACGGCTACTACCTGATCTGCGCCGACAAGGCCAACTCCGGCGAGGGATACGTGGCGACCTCCGCCATCCTCGTGCCCGTGCAGGGAGGCAAGGTGGCCCAGGGCGGCGACGAGGCCGGCAACTCGGTGGCCGTGAAGAAGTCCGTGCCCACGGTGACCAAGCAGATCAAGAACGACCTCTCCGGTCGCGAGACCATCTGGGACGGCGACTTCGGCAAGGTCGCCGACGCCGGCCTCCTCAAGCTCGGCGACGGTGAATTCACCTCCCGTGTCGAGTACGAGATCACCGGCACCGTGCCCTCCAACATCGCCGACTTCCTCGGAGCCTACAAATACTCCATTGTCGATGAGATTCCCGACGGCATGGACGCCGAGATGTCCGACACCACCCGTAACAACATCGACTACAGCCTCAAGGTCCGAGGCGTCACCGTCACCAACGAGGACGGCGAGGTCAACCCCAGCCCTCAGATCGGCATCGACAACGGCCTCAAGATGACGATCGCCGAGGATGGCAAGACGATTACCTGGACCGTCGCTGACCTCAAGACCGCCCTCTCCAACCTCGGCGTCGCCGAGGAGGACATGAAGGATGTCCAGCTGGTGGCAACCGTTGCCGTCCACACCACCAACGACGATTGGTGGAACGGTGCCCACTCCCTGGCCAACCCCATGGTCAACACCGCCCACGCCGAGTTCTCCCATGTCCCCTACGTCACCGGTGAGGAGACGAACTCCACCAAGGAGGATCAGGCCAAGCTCTACACCTACGACCTCCGCCTCGACAAGGTCGACGAGGCCGCCGAGGCCCTGAAGGGCGCGAAGTTCACCCTCACCAGCTCCTCTTACGGTGAGTCCAAGACCGTCGCCCGCAACGTGACCGCCAACGACGACGGTACCTTCACCTTCCGCGGCCTCGAGGCCGACGTCGAGTACACCCTGACCGAGACCCAGGTGCCCGCCGGCCACAAGGCCATCGACCCAATCTCCTTCAAGATCGCCGCGACGGTCTCCGCCGAGGGTGACGAGGTCACCGCCATCACCGCCACCGAGACCGCCGATCCCTCCAACGCGGCCACCTTCACGGTCGACGACGCCACCGTAGTCGCCACCGTGGTCAACCTGGCCGGTCCCGAGATGCCCGTCACCGGTATGGCCGGCATCGCCGGCGGCCTCATCGCCGGCGGCGTGCTGATCGCCGTGTCCGGCGCCAAGCTCGCCAAGAAGAAGGCCGACGAGGAGTAGCCCCCGCCCGTACCACCGACACGGGAGGGGCCGCCCCCGGCCCCTCCCTTTCCCCTCAGGGGTCTCGCGGCCGCACGGCAGCAGAACGCACCCGAGACACACCACCACCGCATCTGTGGCCGCAGTCGCCTGCGCGTCGCTCTCCGGCATCGTCGGTACCTGGCTCGCCGCCCTGCGTCGTCGCATGCGCCCCTGATCACCGATCCCGGACGAGTCCCTCCGGCGGGTCCCGAGGACCCGCCGCCTGAAGGAGGGGCCGTCCCCCGGAGGGCGCGGCAACTTCCTCGCCGCGCTTTCCGGATGGCGGTCCCCCGTAGCACCTTCTGAGAGGAGATCCCATGGCCTCCAACCACCACGCACAGCCCTTCTCCCATCGCATCCTCGTGGCGTTCCTCTCGCTCCTCATGGTCGTCTCCACCGTGCCCACCTCGGCCGTGGCCGACGCCGTGCAGGCCCGCTCCGCCGAGGCCCTCTCGGCCGAGGCCCTGGAGCAGGTCCTCGCCGGCCGCATGGGCCGCGCCTACGAGCTGTCCTTCGACGCCAACGGCGGCACCGGCGAGATGGAGCCAGTCGAGGTGGGGGAGGAGCTGCCCGCCCTCGTGGCCGACGACGGCACAGAGGAGGCCCCGGAGTCCGACCCCTCCCTGTACCTCGTGGAGGTGCCCGAGAGCGCCTTCACCCGCGAGGGCTTCACCTTCACCGGCTGGTCCACCACCCCGGACAACGAGGACGTCACCGAGACCGTGACGCCAGAGGGGGGCGAGCCCTACGAGGTGGTCAGCACCTATGCCCGTATGGTAGAGCCCGGCACCGTCCTCGACCGCTTCACCTTCGCCGGCGACGCCGACGGTGACGGGAAGGTCGCCGACGGCGAGTACGTCGACGTCATGGACGCGGTCTCCGACGACGGGCACATCACCCTCTACGCCCAGTGGGCCGAGGTCCCCGTGGTGGAGCAGCCTGAAGAGAGTGGGGGAGAGGTCGAGGCCCCCGAGCTTTCCGAGGCCGTGCAGGCGGGCGAGGAGACCGTCACCCTTTCCGGCGACGAGGAGCTCGTGGAGGCCCCTGCCGCCACGTTCTCTGTGAGCCGGGCAGCTGACGTCCCTGCGAGCGCCGAGGGTGCCTTCGTGGACTCCGTTTCCGCCGAGTGGCTCGACGAGGGAGCCAAGGGCCCCGAGCTTACCCTTTCCTGTACCGACGCCACCGAGGTGTCGGCCCGCGTCCGCGTCCGCGTGGCCCTGTCGGGCTCTGTCGACTACAAGGCCGGCACGGTCTCCGTGCGCGTGCCCAAGCAGGTCGTCCGCGGCCGCGACGGGGCCCTGCTGGGCACCCTCGGCCTCGCCGTCCCCAAGGCCCCCTCCACGAGCGCCACTTTCGCCTACACCGAGGACGGCGACTCCTACGTCCTCACCAACACACGCACCCTCTCCGCGGCCCAACAGGCCTCCTTCGAATTCACCGTGGCGGGCGTCGACCCTCTGAAGGTCGCCTCCGGCTCGGTGTCCGACGCCTTCGCCCCCGAGGTTCGCGTGACGCTGCCCTCCGGCACCGTCATCGGCCGCGACGCGAGCCCCCTTTCTTTGAAGCTGTCTACCTACGCCTCCCTTGACAAGGCCGTGGCCGTGGCCGACAAGCTCGGCGTGACCGACAGCTCCTTCGTCCCCGAGGACCTCAAGCTCGACGGGGACTGGGTCTACGCCTCCTTCAAGACCTACGCCCACGTGGCCGGAAGCCAGCCCTACGACCTCTACCTCTCCGTGACCGACACGAGCGGCGTGGCCGGGGCCCGCGTCCTGGGCGAGGCGTCCCGCCGCACCGTGGGCTCGGGCCAGACCGTCTTTGGAAACGTCGCCACCCAGTACGTCTACGTCGCCTACCCCAGGTCTGCCTTCTCCGACGGCAACACCTACCGCCTGTCGGTCTTCTGCGACTGGAGCGCCACAGGCGCGGACGACGGCCACGTGACCTCCAAGGGTGCCTCCGCCGAGAAGTCCTACAGCCCCAAGGCCTTCGAGAACCCCCAGGGGGCCTTCAACGTCTTCAAGGACGGCTCCGGCGAGCACACCTGCGACTCCGACATCGTCGAGGACGGCAAGGCCAACGTCGCCGGCCTCTATGCGACGGCCCTGGACGACCTGGCGGCAGGCAAGGACGTCCTGGTCTCCTGGGAGGTGGAGCAGCTCGGCTTCGACGCCGCCTTCACCTGGTCGGACCTCAACGGCAACGGTGTCCAGGACGACGGCGAGTTCGGCCAGCGCCCCGTGCGCTACACGCTCTATGACCAAGACCTCGTCTTCGACCACGACAAGGCCCTCACGGGACAGGACTACGAGTTCTGCCGCATCCGCGTGTCGCGCTTCACCCAGCGCGAGTGGACGCAGTCCGACAGGACCCAGAACGCCTACCGCAACACCGGAGACCACACCGCCTGGGGCCAGGTCGAGCCGGGCGACTGGTGCTACCTGCCCTGCGAGGCCGACGGGCTCGCAGGCACCATGCGCTTCTTCGCCACCGACGCCTCCGGCACAGAGTGCGAGGTCGGCTCCTACACGCCCGCCACCAAGGCCTACACCGCCATGAACGGCGCTGTGGCAGATGAGGGCGGCATCGACCTGCCCGCGGGGACCGTGGCCTGGCGAAGCGAGGTCGACACCCGCGCCGACGCCCAGTGCTGGTACGTCGAGCCCACCGTGCGCCTCAAGGCCTCCTCCCAGAAGGTCAAGGACGCCGTGGCCACCCTGTTCGCAGGGGAGGACGACCCCTCCACCCAGATCGACAACTCCGCGCGCCTCACCATCCTTCCTGAGTCCCGGGGACGTGTGGTCTTCGACCGCACCAAGACCGGCCGCGACTACCTCGAGGGTCTCACGGTCTCCGTCGAGGCGACCCAAGACGTGAGCGCGGAGAACGACGTGGACGCCCAGCGCGCCACCCTTTCCTACAAGACGACCGTGACCCGTTCCTCCAACGTGGCGGCCTGGAGCAACTGGGAGGAGAACGCCTACGCCCACGAGGCATCCGGCACCTTCTGGGAGCTCCTTCCCCCAGGGGTCGTGCCCGACGTCTCCTCCGTGCGCGCCCTCAGCAAGTACGGGTACCGCGCAGGCACCGTGGGCGCCGTCAAGGCCCACGAGGACTGGGATGGCACCGGCCGCATCATGCTCGAGGTACCCGTCACCTGGGGCTCGGGCATCCATGATCTCGTGGAGGACGGCGACCGCCACGTCTCCGGCGACTCCTTCTCCATCGCCTTCGAGGCGTCCATGACCTGGGCCGCCATCGCCGACTGGGGCGACGCCCCCACCTGTCATGCCATGTACGTGACCGGTTCGGACATGCTCGCCAACGCCTCCGGGCGCGCGGGCGAGGAGCCAGGCCAGGCCGGCGCCCACACCCACAGCGCCGAGGCGGCCGCGGGGGCCGAGGGCGCCTTCGCCGCCGTGGGCGGGTCCGGACCCGTGGCGATCTATGCCAAGGCGACCGAGCCTCTGGGCGTGGACCGCGCCTATGCCACCGGGCTTTCCAAGTCCGTGGACGTGAACGGAGAGAACCGCTTCTCCCAAGGCCTCTCCAGCCCCACGGCCCAGGGTGTCGTCCAGGACGAGCGCAACGTCTGGAGCGGCGGCGACTACGCCTACCGCGTCCATGTGGAGAACGACGAGGCGACGCGCCTTTCCGGCCTGGTCCTCCTCGACTCCCTGGAGAACCACGCTCCTGTGGGCGTCGACGCAGGCGACACCCGCTGGAAGGGCGAGCTTGTCTCGGTCGACCTGTCCCAGATCAGGGCCGCAGGCGTCGATCCCGTCGTCTACTACTCCAGCCGGGACGACCTCGAGTTCGAGGACGGCTACGGGCTCGACCTCTCTGACGCTTCGGTGTGGTCGACCGAGCGCCCCGCCCACGTGGGGGCCGTCGCCGTCGACTGCTCGCGGGCCGCCGACGGGTCCCCTTTCACCTTGGGGGCCGGCAGGTCGGTCTCGGCCTACCTCAAGATGCGGGCGCCTCTGGTTTCCGAGGTGGCCGCCGACAACGGCGTCGCCCCCGAGGCCGTGGTGGACTCCACCTTGGAAAACATCGCCGACGAGGCTATGTCCGGTGGCTACCACGCCTACAATAACGTCGCCATGGCGGCCTCCAAGACGAGCGCCGAGGGCGAGACCGAGCCCTCCCAGATCGTGCATATGGACTACACCAAGGTGGGCCTGAAACAGCGCTCCGTCGAGGTGGCAAAGCGCTGGGACGACGACTCGAACCGCGACGGGGTCCGTCCCGACTCGGTGACGGTGCGCCTCCTGAAGGACGGCGCCGACACCGGCCGAGCGGCCGAGCTCTCCGAGGACAACGGCTGGTCCGCCCGCTTCGGCGACCTCGCCGGGGGCGTCTACACGGTGGCGGAGGACGTGCCCCAAGGATACGTGGCCTCCTACTCCAAGTCCGTGTCGGGTTCGGTCGAGTCCTGGCGCGTCACGAACCGTCACGCGCCCGAGACCGTCGAGATCTCCGGCACCAAGGTCTGGGACGACGGCCATGACGCCGCCGGTCGCAGGCCGTCCTACGTGACCGTGGGTATCTACGGGACGCCCGAGGGGGGCGCAGAAAAGCTCTATCGCACGGTCCGCGTCTACGCCTCCGAGACGGCAGAAGGCGAGGGGTCGCCCGGCGAGTGGCCCTTCACCGTGGTCGGCCTCAAGGCCTACGAGGGCGGCAAGAGGGTGGCCTACCGCCTTGCCGAGAAGGGCGGCGCGACCGCCTACTTGCCCGAGGCGTCCGAGGGCGATGACGGCGCTTGGACCCTGACCAACACCTACGTGCCCTACGGCGGGCTCGAGGTGACCAAGACGGTGGACGGCTACGCCCCCGAGGGTGCCAAGCACGCCTTCTGCGCCCGCTTCTGGGACCGCGATGGGGCACCGGTGACCCAGGCCGTCGCCCTCGACATCGCGGGCGAGGAGACCTCCTACACCCCCGGCGAGACCTTCGAGCTGGGATCCGGCCAGACCGCATCGTTCGCCCGGGCGGGGGAGGGCTGGACCTACGAGGTGAACGAGCTCTCCCGCGACGGCTGGAGGCTCATGAGATCGAACGGCGCCAAGGGAACCGTCCAGGCCGGAAAGACCGTCGAGGCCGCATTCACCAACCGCTACACGGCCAAGGGCTCCGCCTCCTTCGAGGCGGAAAAGGAGCTCGTGGGCCATGAGGTGAAGGCAGGGCAGTTCTCCTTCACCGCCCAGCGGGTGGTGGACGGCGAGGCCACGGGTGCGGTCTCGACCTTCAAGACCGCAGAGGGCGGCAAGGTGCCCTTCTCCTTCGACCTTTCCATGGCAGACGTCGGAAAGCGCGTCACCTGGGAGCTCAAAGAGGCCCAGGGAGGCCTCTCCTACGTCACCTACGACACGAGCGTCTACCGTGTGAGCGCCACCGTGCAGGACGACGGCGCCGGGCACCTGTCGGCGACCGACTGGCAGGTGACGAGGTCCGATAACGGCACGTTCGCCCCCGTCGAGGGATGCCGCTTCGTCAACGGCTACAACGCCTGGGCCACCTACGAGATTCCCGTGGCCAAGACCTGGCCCGGCTGGGGCAACGTTTTCAAGGGCCTCGGGGCGACCAAGGACCCCACGGGCCACGCTTTTTCCGACGTGCTGCCGGTGGAGCAGTGGTGGTACACCTCGGGCACGACGCCCTTCATCATCGAGCTTGTCGACGAGGCCGGAAACTTGGTGACCGGCATGAGTCCGGACAGCGCCAAGGGGACATGCTCCCTGGGCATCGGGGCCAACGTCTGGAGCCAGCAGGGCGCGGACGGCGTCTGGGAGCCCGTCTACAGCCTCGGCGGACGAAACATGGGCGAGGAGGAGTTCTTCGCTCCCCACACCTTCACGGTCAAAGAGGCCGTAAACGATTCGGTGTTCACCCGTGACTGGGCGGCCAACTGGGTCGATGCCGACAAGGCCGAGGCCTTCGCCCAGGCCGTCAAGGACGCCATGGTGTGGGACGACCATGAGGAGCAGGTGACCGTCCAGTTCAGGGACAACGGCAACGGAACGTTCTCGGCCGAGCTCGTCGAGGGTCCCGAGAGGGCCTCCTTCGAGAACGGCTTCAAGGAGGGCTCGCTCGCCGTCGAGAAGCAAATGGAGCCGGGCGGCGACCCCAACCGCGAGTTCACCTTCCATGTGCAGGTGGAGGGCGGACCCGACGAGGTCGAGGTGCAGTGGCCCGAGGAGCCCAGAGGCGTGACCTTCGACGGCAACGGCGGCACTGTGGGCGGCATGGGGTCCGCGACCCTGGCCTACGTGGCGGGAGGTGCCTACGAGACCGGCGAGGTCGCAGGGCCCGAGGGCCACGACTTTCTGTGGTGGGGCGACAAGGACGGCAACAAGGTCGAGCTGGCCGACGTGGCCGACGGCGATACCGTCTATGCGACGTGGCTTGACTGCTCCAAGAGCGGCGGCTCAAAGGGGGAGTCCGGCACCTGTTGGTGGGGAGTCGGATCCGACGGAACCCTCATGGTCGTTCCCAAGGACGGGACGAGAGGTGAGCTGGGAGAGGCTACCATAAAAAATATGCATGCCTTTGGATCGGCGTGGTACCAGTACAGGGGTAGCGTCACGAGCGTGTCCAGCCTTGGATCGATTGCGCTTCCCAGCAAGTCTGACTATATGTTCGAGGATCACTATAACTTGAAAGAACTCAAAGGGATGAGTTCTTGGGACGCGACGAATGTCGGCAGCGCCTGTTCGATGTTCTGTGGATGCCGGTCTCTTACGAATCTCGAGGGAATCGGAACTCTGAATTTCAAAAAATTGGATGACTGCTCCAACATGTTCGACGGATGTGAGGGTTTGACGGACATCAGGGCACTGAGCTCTTGGACGCTGAGGAACGTCAAAGACTGCCACGCCATGTTCGATTGCTGCACGAGCCTGAAGAGCCTGTCCGGTCTTGGGAACCTCAGGATGGCCGAAGGCGCCAGCCTTGCTTACATGTTCCTTCAAACAGACGCGCTCGCCGATATTACAGCCATTGGTAATTGGGACTGGGGTCGTGGATATACCGATTTGCATCTCTTTAGTCCAGAGTACGCCTACTCTGTTGCACGTTTGCGCATTCCGTCCTTCTCGTCCTCGCTTTCAGATGACGAAGTCGCTCTTCGATGGAATAGCTATAAAGACGCATTGGATGATCTGCCTGATTCGGTTCTCTCGGCTACATGGAGGAAGGGTTCTACGACGTCGACGCTCGCATCGATTCTGTCAACGAACGATGTCAGCGTCTTGCGCGGGGGCACTTTGAGCGGCACTTGGAACAGGGTCGGAGCCTCGCTCGCGTCGGCATTGTCGACCGAGGAGCCAATGGCCCCGTCCTTCACTGTCAAAGGCTCTGGCACTGCTGTTTTCGAAGCACCTATCAATGTGCTGCCAAACAGCTTCTCAGTTGACTCCTCGGCAAGACTCGGCGCCACTGTTTCCTCCGGCTTTGTTGGAAAAACCGACGACATCTCATGGGATCTCTCCTCGGACGGCGTTCTGACCATCCACGGCAAGGAGGGCGTGCTCCTTGAGACGAGGTCCTCGAACGGAAACGTTGAGGACGACTGGCGCTACTCGAATGGCAGCGACGCGGCAGGCGAGCTCTGTGACGCGGTCCGGTCCATCCAGGTCGACGGGCACCTCGAGATCGGCTACGCCTACTACCTCTTTATGGGCTTTAACAACCTCAGCGACGTATCCGGCCTCGCGTCCGCCGACGTGTCCAAGTGCAAGACCTTTGACCTGATGTTTAAGGACTGCGCGAGCCTGAGCGACATCTCCCCGCTCGCCTCTTGGCGTCCTGGGTCCGACCCCAACTCGCCCTATACGTACGGCGTGTCTCTATTTGAAATGTTCGCCCACACCCCCATCACCAATCTCGATGCGCTTGAAGGCTGGTTCGATGTTCGCAAGACGGCTGCCTCGGACGCGCCCTCGGTGTACATGGTCCGCGCGTTCCAGGGATGCACCGACCTCGAGGACGCTTCGGCCCTGCGCTTCTGGCGGGCGAGCTTCTCCAGCACGGACGACGCGTTCGCCGACACCCCGGCCCTCACGAAGGTCGGCACCGGCTTCGTCTCTGGGCCCGGCTCCTACGATCCGGCCAATGACGGCTGGAGCGACGCCACCATGGTCGGCAAGTCCCTCTACGAGGGCAACGACAAGGTCGCGAGCGCGAGCTCTCTTTGGAAGACCCGGTACGGCGACAAGGAGCAGGCCTTTACCGGCGACTCGCCCAACGCCATGAGCCGTCTCAACACGACCTCCGGCGTCTGGGAGCTCGCCGACTCCCGCAAGACCGTCGTCTTCGACCTCAACGGCGGCACGGGCATCGTGCCCGGGCCCGTCACCTTCGACTGGACGGGGGAGTACGGCGGAAGCGTCGAGATCCCCGACGGCTCCGGCATGACGGGGCCGGGCGGCAAGGCGTTCGCCGGGTGGTGCCCCGACCCGTCCGGGTCCGGCTGGGTCATCGTGCGCGACGAGTACAACACCTCCTACAACGCGCTCGACCTCATGGACCCCGCCGACGAGTCGGTGACCCTCTACGCCGTCTGGGAGAACGCTCCCATGACGGTGGAGTTCCTGGCCGCCGACGGCTCCGTCCTCTCCTCCGTCGAGGTCGACCCTGAAGTGGGGGTCGCCGAGACGCCTTGGGCCGAGCCCCCTGCGGGAAAGCGCCTTGTGGCCTGGGCCCCTGTGGCCTCGCCCGACTCCCACGTCCTGCTCGGAATGCCCACCGGTGCCATCGACGTCTCTTGGGCGCAGGGAGGCAAAGTGACCTTCGCTCCGGTCTTCGAGGAGCTCTCCGACAAGGTCGAGGCGACCGACGGCTCCTACACACTGCACCTGCGCCCCGGCGAGAAGGCGACCCTGAAGGGCCTGCCCGCAGGCGCCTCCTACAAGGTCTGGGAGGAGACGGCCGCGGGCTGGGTCCTGGTCTCTGCCGCGGGCGACGTCGGCACGGTCCTTCCCGGAGCCGAGGCCAAGGCCACCTTCACCAACGCCTACCGTCCCACCGAGACCCGCGCAGAGATTCATGCCCAGAAAGAGGTCGTCGGCACCGACTCGGCGAGCCCTTACGGCTACCTCTTCGAGCTCGTCGACGAGACGGGGGCGGTCGTCTCCCGTGGCATGTCGGGCACCGACGGCTCCGTGAGGATCCTCACGCCGACCATCACTTTGCCCGGCACCTACACCTACAGGGTGCGCGAGGCCGCCGAGCATCCCAACGCCGCCACGGGCGCCTACAAGATGTCGTTCGACGACACCGAGCGCACCGTGGTCGTGACTGCCAAGGACGACGGCCAGGGCCGCCTCGTGGCCGAGGTCGCCCATGACGGGGCGGGCATGACCTTCACCAACGTGGTCGAGCCGGGCACCGTCACCGTGTCCAAGCAGGTGACCGAGTACAACATGGTCGCAGGCTCCACTGGGCCCGGGTCCGAGCGGTTCGACTTCATGGCCACGTTCGAGGACGGCCACACCGAGACCTTCCAGCTCGCCCACGGCGAGACCCACACGCTCTCGGTGCCCCACGGCCAGACGGTCAAGGTCGAGGAGGTGGACGTCCCTGCCGGTTACACGGTCGGCATCCAGGTCGACGGGCACTACCAGGGCGCGGGCGAGCCGTCCGCGACCGTCCAGGTGATGTCCGGGGCGAACGTCGGGGTCTCCTTCAACAACTCCTATCGGGCCTCCGGAACGCTCACGCTCTCCGCCCGGAAGTCCGTGCCCTCCATGGCCGAGGTGCCGCCGTTCTCCTTCAAGGCCCGCTACGAGTCGTACAAGTGCCCTGACGGGGCAGCCTGGGGAGACTGGGCCGACATCCGGATCGGGAGCGCCTCCTACAACCCGAGCCCTTACGACTACAGCGTCTTCTCCTCTGTCGAGAGCCTTGGCGACGGCCTCGTCGAGTTCGATGAGGTGCGGTTCACCAAGCCCGGCACCTACACCTTCGACATCTACGAGGTTCCGAGCCTCTCTGACGCCTACACCTACGACGACAGCCATGTGACCGCTGTGGCCACGGTCACCGACAACGGCGACGGCACCCTTTCGGCATCCGTCTCCTACGGCGGCTCCCCGGTGCCCCCGACCTTCACCAACACAGTCGCCACGAAGACCCTGCGCGTCACCAAGGAGCTCGCGGACACCTACCACGACGCTTCCGGCGAGAGGTTCGCCTTGAGGCTTGCCATGGGCCCCGTGGATGCATCCGCGCTCAGCGCCCTGCGTCTCACCCAGGAACAGGCCGAGGCCGCCCTGACCGTCGACGGCAATCCCTACAAGGTCGGGGACGTCTTCGAGGTCTTCGCGGGACAGACCGTGGAGGTCCGAGGGCCTTCCGCGGTCATCGACGCGGTTACCGGGGTCGCCGAGGAGGACGCGCCCGGGTATTCGGCGACCTACTCCGAGGCATCCGAGGACGGCGTCTGGCACCTCACCGTGACGAACGCCTACGCGGCCCAGGGAAGCTTCCAAGCAAGGGCGAGGAAGACCTTCGACGGAGAGGCCCCGGGGGAGCGTCGGTTCAGCTTCGAGCTGAAAGACGAGGACGGCAACCTCGTCGGTCGCACTGAGAACGATAGTGACGGGGAGATTTCCTTCGATTCCGTCGAGGTCACCGAGCCGGGCACCTACCGCTACACCATGGCCGAGGTCGACGGCGGCCAGCCCGGGGTCTCCTACGACGATCGCCAGGTGGAGGTCCTGGTGAGTGTCACGGACGCCGGGGCCGGCAGGCTTTCCTGCGAGGTCACCTACGACGGCTCGCCCGAGCCCCCGGTCTTCGAGAACACCTCCGGGACCCCCGTGGCCATGCCTGCCACGGGAGGCGCAGGCCTTCCCTGGGCGATCTCTGTCTGCGGGGCCGCCGCGGCCCTCCTGGCGGCCAGGATCCGCGCGAGGTGCCGTCGGGACCGCTGAGGGAAAGCCTCTGAGGTCGCTCTTCAGGGGCCGGGTCCTTTGGGGCCCGGCCCTTTGGCTTGGGGCCCATTCGTCACCTTATTTCGGCCAGTTCTCAAGGGAATGCCGAGGTAGACGGTTTATCATCGCCGCCGTTGCATCCGAGGGGCACTCCGGTCCCCCTAGAGTCGTTCCCAGAGAGATTCCTATGGGTTGACCCGCACGAGGAGGACAGCATGCTCGTGGTCATTGAGGGAGAGGCTTTCGTGGAGACCTACGACGTACCGGACGGGAGGGGGGTGAGGCTCGAGGCGGTGCCCCTCGGCGAGTACGTCGTGGGGGTCCGCATCATCGTCTCCGACGGTGCCGGGGAACGCGTCCTCGGGGTGTGCCCTCTTGCCCGTGGGAGGGCCGAGGAGGCCGAGAGCCTGGACGCCGTCATCTCCATGGCCGTGGAGGACTCCGACATGGGCGGCTGCGGCCTCCGCTCGATCTCCGTCGGCAACGTCTCGGTCTTCGACAGGGGTGACGCCCTCCATGTGTGCGCGTAACAACCGCCAGCTGAACGTCCGGGTGAGCCAGACCTGCCGGGACCGCGTCGTGGCCCTGGCGGAGAGCTGCGGGTGCTCCAAGGGCGAGGTCGTCGACAGGGCCGTGGCAAGGCTCTGGCTCTCCCAGGTCCTCGAGACCCCTTCCCAGGAGGTCCACCTTCGGCTCCTCGCCATGGAGGCGGACCTCAGGGCTGCCCGGGCCGACGCCGCCTGCGCCCTCGCGGCCGCATCCCGGCAGACATCCCTGGCGGCCGCCTGCCTCACGGCCTCCATGGAGGCCCTTGACGCCATCGTGGAGCCCGACGGCGACGTCCGGGCCCGCGAGTCCCTGGACAGGCTCTCGGACGCCGTGGGGGCCCTCACGGCGTCCGTCGGGGCCGCCGGCGACGACGTGCCGGACGACCGGGAGGGCCCCGAGGACGGCGGCGGGGATTTCCGGACCGACGAGGGGAGCACCCATGAATGAGGCCCTGGCCCGCGAGGTGGGTCTCATCGGATGCGAGACGCCGGTCCACGGCGAGACGGTCCGCGTCCGCATCCCCCGAAACGCCGTGGAGGCGGCGCGGGCCTCGGTGCCCGGCATCGAGGCCGACGACAGGACCATCGTGTGCGCCGCCCTGAGGATCATGGCCGACGAGCCCGCGGGGCGCCTCGACTCCCCCCGTGTGGCCGACGTCATCGCCGCCTTCGGCGCCGCCGGAGGACCGGGGAGGCCCTCCGAGCCCGGTGCCGGGGCCCTGCCGGCCCCCCTCACGGAGACCCTGGAGTACCTCGCGAGGGCAGTTGCCAGACTCGAGGAGGCGGTCGAGGGGCTCTCGCGGGCATCCTCCGAGCTCACCCAGGAGGTCCAGGAGGACCTCAGCGAGATGGCCGAGGAGGTGACCCAGGCGCGGACCGCCGCGGAGGTCGCCTGCGTGGCCTCCGGCATCGCCTTCGCGGGCGAGGGGTTCGACCAGGGCCTCACGGCGGCCTTCTCGCGGTGGACCAAGGAGAGCCACGCCTCGACGGGCGCCTTCGACACCGCCATGGCCGAGTTCATCGGAAGGATCGCCCCCGGGCCCGCCGTGGCCTCGGAGTTCGCCCGCCAGGCGGACGCCGCCATGGGGGAGTAGGGGGGTCGGGACAATGATCTGCATCATGGCCGAGAAGCGCTCGGCGGCACGCCACATGATCGAGGCCCTCTCGGGCACCGACGGTTCGAACCGGTTCACCCGCGACGGCGAGGACCTCTGCGTCACCTACGCCTCCGGCCATGTCCTCGGTTACTCCGACCCCCACCGCCAGGTCCCCATCGAGAAGGCCTGGGCCATGGTGCCCTGGGACCTGTCGCTGCTGCCCTGGGATGCCGACCAGATCGCCTGGAGGCGCTCGGTCCAGCCGGGACACGGGGCCAAGGAGGCCTGGGACCGCCTCTCCCACGACCTCCCCGAGGCCGACGAGATCGTCATCGCCACCGACAACGACCCCACCGGCGAGGGAAGTCTCCTCGCCTGGGAGGTCATCGACCAGCTGGGGCTGGCGGACGACCGCCTCGTCACCCGCATGCGCTTCGCCGACGAGGAGCCGGCCTCCATCATCGAGGCCTTCGAGAACCGCGACGTCCTCCAGTCCTCGGCCGAGGACCCCGACTGCAGGAAGGCCACCTGGCGGTGCCGCTGGGACTACCTCTCCATGCAGCTCACCCGTGCCGCCACCCGCATCGCCGGCGGCACGGACAGGATGTGCCGCGTGGGCAGGCTCAAGAGCGCCATGGTCACCCTCGTGGGCGAGCAGGAGGATGCCCGGGCGGCATGGAGGCCGAAGAGCCGCTGGCAGGCACGCTACAGGGACGAGAACGGCGTGGTCTACTCGAGCGAGGAGGCGCCCCTCTTCGACGACCCATCCGAGGTGGACCTCTCCGCCTTCCCCGACGACGACGTCGTGAGAGAGCCGGTGAAGCGACTCGGGACCCTGCCGCCCAAGCTCCCCGACCTCATGGGCATCGCCGCGAAGTTCGCCGCCAAGGGCGTTTCCACCGACGAGTTCACCGAGGTCTACCAGAGGCTCTACGAGGACGGCTACGTGAGCTACCCGAGGACCGAGGACAAGCTCCTCACCAAGGAGCAGTTCTCCGCCCTCGTGGCCGCCAAGGACCGTCTCGCCGAGGTCTGCGGCGTCGACGGGACGCTCCTCACCCACACCGAGCCGAGGGCCCGCCACGTCTCCAAGAAGGCCATGGCCCACGGCGCCATCCGCCCCGGCCCCAAGGTGCCCGACGACCCCGAGGACCTCGTCTCCTACGGCGAGTGCGCCCCGGAGATCTGGCGGGAGGTCACCCGGGGGGCCTTGGCCATCCTCGCCGAGGACTACGTCTACGAGCTCCGGGCGGCGCACCTCGCCAGCCACCCCGACTTCAAGGGGGAGGCCAGGCGTACCCTGCGCCGGGGCTGGCGAGACGTCGCCGACGACGGCCGGGCCAAGGAGGAGGAGCCCCCGGGAACCCGGGCCACATCCTTCATCCACGAGGCCAAGGACAGGCGCCCCCAGGAGCCTTCGGTGGACTGGCTCAGAAAGCGCCTGGAGAAGCACGACGTCGGCACGGGCGCCACCCGGGTCTCGACGCTCTCCGAGGTCTGCGCAGCGGATCCGAAGGCGTCCCGGGGCAAGCGCCCCCCGAGGGCGCGCCAGCTCATGGACCAGACCAAGACCGGCAAGATCGGTCTCACCGACCTCGGCCGCACCGTCTACTCCCTCACCCGGGGCTGCACCATCGCAGACCTCGCCACCACCGAGCGCATCCAGAGGATGTGCCGCCAGGCGGCGGAAGGCACCCTCGGCGTCGAGGCGGCCCTCTCCGACTGCACGGCCGTGGTGGCCGCGGACATCGACAGGATGAGGGAGAACGCCCGGAGCCTCGGCATCGAGTTCTCCGACCCCCCGGCCAAGGAGGGTGCGTCCGGCGTCTTCGAGGGCACCTTGGCCGTCTTCGACCGCACCTACTTCGGCCACCGCTTCACCGACGACGAGGTCGCCCGGCTCCTGTCCGGCAAGGAGGTGGCGCTCTCGGGCCTCGCGTCCAAGCGGGGCGGCACCTTCGACACCAAGGTTCGGCTCACCAGAAACGACCGGGGGTTCGTCCGGGTCACCGGCGACCGCTCCGGCTGGGGGCCCAGGGACACCTTCTCGGGCAAGACCCTGACCGAGCAGGAGAAGGCGGGTCTCGCCGAGGGCAGGGTAGTGTTCCTCGAGGGCCTCGTCAACGGAAAGACGGGCGAGGTCTACGACGCCCACGTGCGCATGAAGGACGGCAGGATCTCGTTCTGCGAGGCCGACGGGTCCGAGCGCGGCCGACGCCGCAAAGGCCCCCCGAGGGCGTTCTCGGGCCATGCCTTCACCGATGCAGAGAAGGAGGCCCTCTCCCGGGGTTCCGTGCTCGAGAACGTCTCCCTGAAGCGCAAGGACGGCACCCCCTACACCGCCTCCATCCGCTACGACGCGGGCTCGGGGCGCATCGAGTTCGCCGACACCCGTACCGCAGACGGGCCCACCCGCTTCTCGGGCCACACCTTCACCGAGGACGAGCGCAGGCGCATGCTCGCCGGCGAGATCGTCAAGGTCGGGGGGCTCAGGCGTCGGGACGGAACCGTATACGAGGCAGAGCTCGGCTGGGACGCGAAGAGATCGAAGGTCGCCTTCGCCAGGGAGCTCCGAGGCGGCAGGGGGCCCTCACCGAAGGCGGGGTCGCGCAAGGGGGCCCGCAAGAGGTCCTAGGCCTGCGCCGAATGGGTCCGCTCGTCACCCCATCTCGAGGCGAGTCCCGACGTATCCCGAGCTAGACGCTCCGGAGCCCCTTGGGACCGAGGATGGCGACCCTGGGTCCGCCCCATGATGGGGAGGAGACGGGCCCCAAGCTAAGGAGATGGCTTTGAAGGAGAACTACCGCATCCCCACGTCCCTCGGCGAGAGCGCCTTCGACGTGGAGGTGGCGCTCACTGGCAAGAGCGGCGTCGGGCTCCGCCCCATGCCCGTGGGCTACATCCTCGTCTGGATGGGGAGCGCCTTAGGGCTCATGTGGGCGGTGAGCTCGACCTTCGTCTCCGCCTCGCCCCTGGGTCTCAAGGCGCTCTTCTGCCTGCTCTGGGTCCTGGTCACGTTCCTCGTGCTCCGCCGCGACGAGCTCGGCCACCAGATGTGGGCCTACATCCCGGCCGCCGCCAACTACCTGTCCCGGCGCCTGCGTACCCTCGGGTGCCGGCGCACCCAGCAGGCGGGCGACCTCAGGGGTCTTGTGGGCATCGCCTCCGTGGAGACCTCCGGTCGCTGCGACGGCCGCATCCGCTTTGTCGACGGCTCCTTCGGCTACGTCTTCGAGGTGGTCGGCAACGGCAGCCGCCTGCTCTTCGAGGCGGACAAGGCCGCCATCGTGGACCGCTACGACGGGTTCTGGCGGAAGATGGATGCCGACTGCTCCTACTCCATCGTCTCCTGCAAGGCCCCCATGCGCGTCGACTCGCAGCTGGGGGCCATGGTGAGGCGTTGGCGCCGGACCGACGACGAGGCGCTCGCAGCCCTCATCGACGAGAAGTACAAGGTGCTGCGGGAGCACGTCGGCAACGAGTTCCGGAGCACCCACCAGTACATCGTCGCCCGGGCCGACAGCCGCGAGAGCCTCCGCCGCTGCGTCACCCACATCCAGGGGGAGTGCGAGAACTCCTCGCTCGTGTTCAAGCGGGTGGAGCGCCTGGGCGGACGTCAGGCCCTGGCGGTGCTCCACGACGTCTACTGCGGCCTCGGCCGCCGAGAGGGAGGGGCGAGGCGATGACCGTGGCACGCACCGCGACCGGCAGGGGGCGCAAGGGTACCCATGCCCCCGTTTTCGACAGGCTCCGCTCCCTCCTTCCCGCCAAGGTCTCGGACCACAAGGCGAAGGGGGGCGCGAGGGCCGACGACAGGATCGCCGACGACCCGGCCCTCATGGCCGTGAAGCCCTCCTGGGGCTACACGTTCCGCTCCGACTACTTCGAGGTGGACGACCGCGTGGGCTGCGTCCTGGAGTTCGGCGTCCGCAAGGGCGTCACCGACGGCCTCGGCTGCTTCTGGGGCCTCCGCCGCACGCCCAGGGGCCTTCCCGACGGGGTCTCGGTCACCGTTGTGGACACCGTGGAGCGGAAGGGGGAGACCTGGGTGGCCGACGCCCTCACCCGCTCCGAGGGCATGGGCAACATGGACATGAACGCCCAGAACCAGGCCGGCACCGCCGTCACCCGTCACAAGGCGTCGGTGAGGAAGCGCCAGCTGACCCAGATCGCCCACGAGATCAACAACGGCGCCTCCTACGTGTGCGACCACATGAGGATGCTCGTCCATGCCCCGGACCTGGAGACCCTGGACAGGGCCATCGAGTCCCTGAAGCGCCACTACACCGAGGGGCTCGCCGGGGTCTTTTTGGGCACCTACATGGGCTGCCAGCGCGAGGAGCTCGCCGGGCTGTTCCTGCCCGGCACCCACCGCCTCGGCCGGGGCCACCACTTCACCTCCACCGAGTTCGCAGGCTCCTACCCCCTCGTGACCCACGGCCTGGAGGACCCTGCGGGGGAGTACGTCGGCTCCATGGCCGGCGACGTCAACGACTCGGCCGTCCTCTGCGACATCGACCGTTTCGAGCGCTCCGTGGTCGTCTGCTCCGACACGCGCCCCGCCGGCAACTACGGTGCCTCGGTGGGCCGGGTCTGGGGAGCGGCTCTCGTGCATGCGGCCCTGGCCGACGGCCACCGGGTGGTGCACCTCAAGCTCGACCCCTTCGACGACGGCCCGCTGTACCCGGCGGGGCTCTCGGAGTGCCGCATCGACCTCAACTCCGGCGACGTCAACATGTTCGAGGTCTTCGGCTCGCCCGACCAGCAGCAGGCGGCCTTCGCGGGCAACATCAGAAAGATCGTCCTCATGGCCGACCTCGCCTACTCCGAGGCGGCGGACGAGTCCGACGTGGTGGTGCGCGAGAAGCTCGCCGAGCTCCTGACCGCCTTCTACGTGGACCGCAACATG
>CBCSOI010000004.1:0-23768 GCA_965141595.1 uncultured Atopobiaceae bacterium
CGAGAGGGGCCGCCACCCATGCGGGGGACGGCCCCTCTCCCGTGCCACGTCCCGACCGCGACGGTCGGGAACCGGTCGAAAGGCGGTCGGAACCCGGTCAGGGGCGACCGCTACCCTAGGCCCTAGGGACGCCGCGGCGAGACACGGGTGTGTGTTTGCCGAGGAAGGGTCCGGTGTGTGTTACCATCTTTCGCCGAACCTTTCCTGCCCCGGGCGCAGACCTTCACGACCCGGGGCCATCAGCCCAGAGGAGGTGAAACCATGAAGGCCTATGAGATCCTGTTCATCGTCGACCCCACCATCAACGACGAGACGCGTGCCGGCGCCATGAAGCGCATCGACACCGCCATCACCGAGAACGGCGGCGTGATCGACAACGTCGACAACTGGGGCAAGCGCAAGCTCGCCTACGAGATCGACAAGCTGACCGAGGGCGACTACACCCTCATCAACTTCCAGGCAGACCCCGACCAGATCGCCGAGCTCGACCGTGTGTGCCGCATCACCGATGCCATCAAGCGTCACATGATCGTGCGTCGTCCCGACCACGAGGAGTAAGCCTTGAAGGAGGCAGGCGGAGCCTGCCGGATGAGAGGGGCGTGAACGTCCATGAGCATCAATCGAGTCATCATCACCGGCAACCTCACCCGTGATGCCGAGCTTCGTGCCGCGCAGAGCGGGACGAGCATCCTGCACATCGGCGTGGCCGTCAACGACCGGTGGCGCAACCCCCAGACCGACCAGTGGGAGGACCGCCCCAACTACATCGATTGCGTCATGTTCGGCAACCGCGCCCAGTCCATCTCCCGCTTCCTCACCAAGGGGACCAAGGTCGCCATCGAGGGTCGACTCCGCTGGAGCCAGTGGGTCGACCGCGACACGCAGAAGAACCGCTCCAAGATTGAGGTCGTCGTGGACGACATCGAGTTCATGGGGCAGCGTGCCGACGGCCAGGGCAACCCCGGAGGCTACGGGCAGGGGGGTTACCCCCAGGGAGGCCAGGGGTCCTATCAGGCCCAGGCTCAGCAGGCCCCGCAGGTCCGCGAGCCCTACGCCCCCCAGCAGGCGGCGCAGCCCAACTGGGCGGCCGCCACGCCGGAGACCCCGGCCCCGGCAACGCAGGCCCAGCCCCCCATGGGCGAGACCTACGAGGCCGACATCCCGTTCTAACTTCCCGGCGGCCCCGCGGCCGCCGCAATGAAAGGTACCTAAGACATGGCCACTGAGTATCAGCGTCAGCCGCGTCGCAAGTATTGCCAGTTCTGCAAGGAGGATGTCGAGTTCATCGACTACAAGGACACCCAGCTCCTTCGCAAGTACATGACCGACCGCGGCAAGATCAAGCCCCGTCGCGTCACCGGCGCCTGCACGCAGCACCAGCACGACATCGCCAACGCCATCAAGCGCGCCCGCATCATGGCGCTCCTGCCCTACACGGTTCCCGTGGTCTCCAACCGCGGCGGCCGTCGTCGCGACTAGCACTCGGAGACCTCGGCAGTGGGTCCCGGCGGGGATGGGCGCGACGAGGCGCCCGAGAAGGAGACATCGATCGTCAGGTACGGGGGCAACCGCCAGGGTGATTCCCGCAACCTGGTGACCGCGCTGCTCTGGGCCGGGCTCGGCTCGGTGGCGGTCACGGGCCTCTCCGTCATCGGGGTGGCCATGGTCGCGTACGGCGTCTCCTTCGCCCAGGTCAACGGCCTCTCGCGGCCGCGCAAGGCCCTCGTGGCCCTCGTGTGCGCCGTCGGGCTGGCCCTCGGCCTCCTATGGGTCCAGGGTGCGGCCGCCGTCCTGGTGAAGGGTGCCGTCGACTGCGCGCTCGCGTGGGTCGTCGGCTCCCTGGCAGCCGGTCGCCGGGCCACCGTCACCACGGACTACGCGGTGGCGGCCGTGGCCTGCGCTGCCTACATCGCCATCGACTTCGGGTTCGCGGCCCTCGCGGGCCTCGACGGCGCCGCGGTCCTCACCCAGGCGATCTCGTCCGCCGTGGACGAGGCCGCCTCGACCTACGGCCTCGACGTCGCCGCCCAGCTCAGGTCGTTCTCGTGGCTCCTCGGCCTCCTCTGGCCGTTCGGCTACTTCGTCCTGGCGGGCATGAACGTCCTGGCCGGCCACTACGGCGGTTTCCTGGCCCGCGGCCCGTCCGCAGGCACGGCCCCGTGGCGGCCCGTGGCCTTCGACTCGCCCTCGTGGTCGGTTGTTGCCCTCATCGTGGGCGTCGCCCTGTTCGCCTTCGGCGGCGTCTTCGGTGCCGGCGCGCAGGTGGCCCAGGCCATCGGCCTCACCTGCGTGCTCGCCGTGAGGTTCGTCTTCCTCATGGACGGCTACGCGGTGCTCACCTGGTGGTTCAACCGCCACGGTGTGGGCTGCCTCCTCCGCACCCTGGTGCTGGTGGTGGCGATCGACCTCGAGGTCACGTTCTTCGTCGTGAGCCTCCTGGGCCTTGTGGACTTCTGGGCCGACTTCCGCCGCATGCGGGCGGGGGACGGCCGTTCAGGGGCACAGGGGGAGTAGGAAAGGAAGTGCCGGCCCTGGCGCCGGCGTCAGAAAAAGGAGAGTCCCATGAAAGTCATCCTTCTGGGTGAGCTTCGGGGCAAGGGCGGAGAGGGCGACATCATCGACGTCGCCCAGGGATATGCCGAGAACTACCTGTTCCCCAACGGCATCGCCCAGCCCGCCACCCCGGGCAACATCAAGCAGCTCGAGCAGCGTCGCAACAACATCGCCATCCGTGAGGCCAAGCGCATCGCCGATGCCGAGGCCCTCCGCGAGCAGCTCGACGGCAAGGTCGTCGTCATCGATGTGAAGATCGGCGACGAGGGCCAGCTCTTCGGCTCGGTCACCAACACCATGGTGGGCGACGCCCTCAAGGAGCAGTACGGCATCGAAATCGACCGCAAGCGCATCGAGATCAACAAGCCCATCAAGACCGCCGGTCTCCACGAGGTCGTCGTGGGCATCTACCGCACCATCTTCGCCACCATCGGCGTCCAGGTGGGTGCCCCCGAGGACCTGCCCGCGGGCGACGAGGACGTTCCCGCCGACGAGGAGATCGTCGCCGAGGACGCCTCCGAGACCACGGAGTCCGAGGAGGCTTAAGGAATCATCGGGCGCGGCGAAAAGCTCCCTTTCAACAACGGCTTTTCGTCCACCCGTGGCGTTCCACCGGCTTTTACCTGCACGATCATAAGAGGAGGCCGCTCGTCAAGGTTGTCGGGCGGCCTCCTTTTTCCTGCGGTTTCGCAAAACATCACCATCTACCTGCGATTTTGTGCGGTGCGATGAAAGAACCGCTGGTAGGACCCATGGTTTTGCGTGAATACGAACAGGGGTTCTACTTGTGTTGAAAAACTTCGCAGGGGTACCCGCGAAGTTTGTCGAAAACGTTCAAAACCGGCGAAGGCCCAGTACGGGGGCCTCCCCTTGGAAACATCGGGGTGATGATAAGGCCGAACGCCCGGTTTTTCATAACCTATCTAACATCTTAGGGGCCCCGATGGGCTAGGATACCGGTGCCGCACCCGTCGTGAGCCGAGAGGAACCCATGGCCATCGCCACCGTGCCGGCGCCCACGTTCGGCGCCGCGCCCCCCGCCATGCCCCAGGACGTCGAGGCCGAGAAGTCCGTGCTCTCGGCCATGATGCTGTCCCAGGACGTCCTGCAGGAGTGCCTCGTCGAGCTCGAGGACAACGACTTCTACCTGCCGCGCAACCAGGTGGTCTACCAGACCCTGCGCGACATGTTCGACAACTCGCTGCCCATCGACCCCCTGAGCGTTGCCGACCGCCTCCAGAGCGCCAAGAAGCTCGAGAGCGTGGGCGGGCCCGCCTACCTGGCCGAGCTTGCGGCCAACACCTTCTCGCTCTCCTCCTGGCGCCACCATGCCGAGATGCTGCGGCGCGATGCCACTCTGCGTCAGATCATCACCGCCTCGGCCCAGATCACAAGCCTGGCCTTCGACGCCCCGGAGGACACCAAGGAGGTCGTGGACTCCGCTGAGCGCATGATCCTCTCCGTGACCGACCGCGACGTGCGCTCCAACTACATCTCCATGCAGGACGCCATGCAGGCCCTCTACGCCGAGCTCCAGGCCCAGGCCGAGAGCGGTGAGGAGATCGCCGGCGTGCGCACGGGCTTCCAGCGCCTGGACGACATGCTCCTGGGCATGCGGGAGGGCCAGATGGTGGTCGTGGGCGCCCGCCCCGGCGTGGGCAAGACGTCGTTCGCCCTCAACCTGGCCGTGCAGGCGGCCGAGGCCGGCGCCACCGTGGCGTTCTTCTCCCTGGAGATGAGCTCGACCGAGATCGCGCAGCGCCTGCTGTCCGCGTACTCGCAGGTGCCGCTCCAGAAGATCCGCTCCGCCAAGATCGCCGGCGAGGACTGGGCCAACCTCATGGATGCCTCCGCGCGCCTCTCCCAGCTTGACATCCTCATCGACGACACCCCCGGCACCACGGTCACCGAGGTGAGGGCCAAGGCCCGCCGCATGCTCCGCAACAAGGAGAAGGCCGTGGTCATCCTCGACTACCTGCAGCTCGTGAGCCCGCCACCCTCCAAGCGCTCGGACTCCCGCGCCACGGAGGTCTCCGAGATGAGCCGTGGTATCAAGATCATGGCCAAGGACCTCCGCGTGCCCGTGGTGGCCCTCTCCCAACTCTCCCGCCAGTCCGAGAACCGTACCGGCAAGCGACCGCAGCTCTCCGACCTCCGCGAGTCGGGCGCCATCGAGCAGGACGCCGACATCGTCATCCTGCTCGACCGTTCCGCCACCCCCGAGGAGGCCGAGCGGGCCGACCGCCCCGACGAGGGCATCACCGAGTTCATCGTCGCCAAGAACCGCTCGGGCCCCGTTGGCACCATCGAGATGGTCTTCCTCAAGGAGTCCACGCGCTTTATGCAACTGGACCGCAACCACGACGCCTAGGTCTGTCCCACCACTCGGACACTTCTGTCCCAATGGTCGGGCACTTCTGACGAGGTCGGTTGGGACCCTTCTCGATGTTTGGTGCTTTTCCGCGGGCAAGGTGCCCGAAAACCACCAAACAGCGGGATGTTTGGTGGTTTTGATAGGTATAGAAATCGAAAAGTACCAAACATCCAAAGCGGGCGTTTTGAGGGGGACGCTGGCGCCGTCGAGGGGACGGTGGCACCATCCCGCTTCAACCGGTGTCCTGCCGGCGCCCCGGTCTTATCTATACTGAAGGGGTTCCCGCGCCGCGGGGGAAGCGGCGCCACTGTCTGTTAGGGGAGAGAGCGTATGGCCTCGACGATTCTTGTGGGTACCCAGTGGGGCGATGAGGGCAAGGGCAAGGTGACCGACCTCATCTCCGGTGAATACGACGTGGTCTGCCGCTGTCAGGGCGGTGCCAATGCGGGTCACACCGTGGTGGCCAACGGCCACAAGTTCGGCCTTCACCAGATCCCGTCCGGCGTCATGTACGACGGCGTGGTGCCCGTCATCGGCAATGGCTGCATCGTCGACCCCT
Source organism: uncultured Atopobiaceae bacterium (assembly GCA_965141595.1). Classification (GTDB taxonomy): domain Bacteria; phylum Actinomycetota; class Coriobacteriia; order Coriobacteriales; family Atopobiaceae; genus Granulimonas. The sequence goes on from CBCSOI010000004.1 coordinate 5,487, forward strand.
CGGTGGTGCTCGAGGAGTTCGCCACCCTGGACGCCCAGGGCGTCTCCTACGACAACCTCAAGATCAGCGGCAACGCGCACATCGTGATGCCCTACCACAAGGACCTCGACGGCGCCAACGAGCGCCGCCTCGGCAAGAACCTCATCGGCACCACGCGCCGTGGCGTCGGCCCGTGCTACTCCGACAAGGCCGCCCGCATCGGCCTGCGCATGCAGGACATGCTCGACGAGAAGATCTTCCGTCAGAAGCTCGAGACGGCCCTCCTCGAGAAGAACCCCATCCTCGAGAAGATCTACGACATGCCCGGCTACACCGTGGACCAGATCTGCGAGACCTACCTGCCCTACGCCGAGCGCCTGCGCCCCTACATCATCGAGAGCTCGCGCTTCCTCAACGAGTGCATCGACGAGGGCAAGAACATCCTGTTCGAGGGCTCCCAGGCCACCATGCTCGACATCGACTTCGGCACCTACCCCTTCGTCACGAGCTCCAACTGCACGGCCGGCGGCGCCATCACCGGCTCGGGCGTGGGCCCCAAGCATGTGGACCGCGTGCTCGGCATCGCCAAGGCCTACCTCACCCGTGTGGGGTCGGGCCCGTTCCCCACGGAGCTGCCCCAGGGCGACGAGATCGGCGAGCTCCTCTGTGAGACCGGCCACGAGTACGGCGTGACCACGGGTCGCAAGCGCCGCTGCGGCTGGTACGACGCCGTCATCGTCAACTACGCCGCCCGCGTCAACGGCCTCACCGACCTCGCCGTGACCAAGCTCGACGTCCTCGGCTGCCTCGACACCATCAAGGTCTGCATCGCCTACGACGTCGACGGCGTGCGCTACACCACGGTCCCAGAGCACCAGTCGCTGTTCTACGACGCCAAGCCCGTCTACATCGAGCTTCCCGGCTGGAAGTGCGACATCTCCAACGTGCGCAGCTACACCGAGCTGCCCCGCGAGGCCAAGGACTACATCGACCTCATCGAGCGCCTCTCCGGCGTGCGTGTGTCCATCATCGCCGTGGGCCCCGACCGCGAGCAGACCATCAACCGTCACTGGAACTAGGCAGACAGCCCGAGACCCCGTGCAGGAAAGGGGGACCGTTTGTTCGCCATCGTGACAGACACGCTGTCCGACCTCCCGCTGGAGTGGTGCGACGAGCACGATGTGCGCCTGGTGCCCATGCACCTGCGCACGCGGGCCGGCGACTCCCGCGACGTGCTGGAGGTGCACCCCGCCGACACCTATGTGACGCTCGCCACCAAGCCGTCGGCGGTGCGCACCTCGCAGCCGTCCCCCTCGGAGTTCACCGAGGTCTTCGACAGCCTGCTCGACTCCGGTGCGACCCAGATCCTGTGCGTGACGGCCTCCTCGGCGCTGTCCCAGACCTACGACAACGCCGTGGCCGCCGCCCGCGCCGCCAACAAGCGCGGCCAGGTGGCCGTGATCGACTCCAAGACGATGTCGGCCGCCGAGGGCATCGTCGTGGCGGACGTCGTCCACGGCCGCGAGGCCGGCATGGGCTTCGAGGAGGCCGTGGAACACGCCGCCCGCCTCGTCCGCCACGTGACGCTGCTGCTCATCACCCCGCCCGGCGCCCGGCTCTTCCCGCGCCCGGGTCACCGCGCCCCCATCCGACGCCTCCGTCGCGTCATGGAGGGCTGGATGGGGGCCTACGGCCTCGTCACCCTCGATGAGCAGGGCCGCGTGGTCACGGTGGGCCGGGCGGCGGACCAGCGCATGCTTGCCGGCCGCATCGCGCGCCTCATGAGCCTCGACGCCCAGCGCGACGGCTCGCTGCGCTACGTGGAGATCTGCGTGGGCTACCCCAGGAGCCTCTCGGTGCTCGAGAAACCCCTGGACACCAACGAGTTCATCAGCCGCCGAACCTCGGTGGCCAACGTGTCCGGCGCCGTGGCCTGCCAGCTGGGGCTGGGGTCCGTGGGCATCGCCTATGCGCCGGCGCGCTACCTCGTGGGGGGCGACCTCGACGAGGGGGCCGGCTATTGCCACGAGGGGGAGCTCGAGGAGGTCGGGCTCTGATACGGGCGGCCCCGCGGGGGAGCGGGGCCGCCCCTTTTGCGCCTCGGCGCCGCCGTGGCGCCCATGAGAGAAGAGAGAGGACACAGACCATGGACGTTCTGCTTTTGGGTGCCGGCGGCCGCGAGCACGCGCTGCTCAAGGCCATCCAGGCCTCGCCGGAGTGCGGCCGCGTGTGGGTGGCGCCGGGCAACGGGGGCATGGCGGCCGCCGACGTCGCCGCAATCGACGAGAACGACCCGGCCGCCGTGGCCGCCTTCGCCACCGAGAACGGTGTCGACCTCGTGGTCATCGGCCCCGAGGCGCCGCTCGTTGCCGGCGTGGCGGACGCCTGCCGCGACGCGGGCGTGCCGGTCTTCGGCCCCGGTGCCGAGGCCGCACAGCTGGAGGGCTCCAAGCTCTTCGCCAAGCAGGTCATGGAGCGCGCCGGCGTGCCCACGGCCGCCTACGCCTCGTTCACCGAGGAGGCCCCGGCCCTGGCCTATGTCGAGGAGCAGGGCGCTCCGCTCGTGGTGAAGGCCGACGGCCTGGCCGCCGGCAAGGGCGTGGTGGTGGCCCAGACCGTGGAGGAGGCCGCCGAGGCCGTGCGCTCGTGCTTCTCGGGCGCCTTCGGCGAGGCCGGCTCGTGCGTGGTGGTCGAGGAGATGCTCACCGGCCCGGAGTGCTCGCTCCTCTCGGTGACCGACGGCACCACCGTGGTCCCCCTGGCCTGCGCCCAGGACCACAAGCGCGCCCTAGAGGGCGACCTCGGTCCCAACACGGGCGGCATGGGCGTCTACTCGCCGGTGCCCTTCGTGACGCCGCAGGAGCAGGCCGCCATGGAGACCGTCAACGAGAAGGTCGTGCGCACGCTGGGTGCCATGGGCATCCCGTACCGCGGCGTGGTCTACGGCGGGTTCATGCTCACCCCCGAGGGCCCCAAGGTCCTGGAGTTCAACGCGCGGTTCGGCGACCCCGAGACCCAGGTCATCCTGCCGCGCTTCAAGGGCGACCTGCTGCGGTTCCTCTACGCGGCGGCCACCGGCACGCTGGACGCCGCCATGGCCTCCTGGGACGACGACTGGGCCGTGTCGGTGGTGCTCGTCTCGGAGGGCTACCCCGGTTCCTATGAGAAGGGCAAGGCCATCGCGGGTATCGATGAGGCCGAGGAGGTGCCCGGCGTCACGGTGTACCATGCCGGCACCGCCCTCGCAGACGACGGTACCCTGGTCACCGCCGGCGGCCGCGTGCTCGACGTGACCGCCGTGGCGCCCACGTTCGAGGAGGCGCGCGACGCCGCCTACGCCGCCTGCGACAGGATCGCGTTCGAGGGTAAGACGCTGCGCCGCGACATCGGCGCCAAGGCCCTGCGGGGCCGCGAGGCTTGGGAGGTCTAGGACGTGGGAGACGTGGACGAGACGGTCGACGAGGTGGCCGTGGAGCCGGAGGGCGACGAGGGGACCGAGGGGCACGACCACGTGTCGGGCATGCCCGAGCGCAGGGCCTTCGTGGGCGGGGGAGACGACCCGCGCGACCGCGACCTCTGCGAGGTCATAGAGTCCGAGGAGCGCGCCTGGGAGGGCCGCATCTTCGACGTGGACACACTGCGGGTGAGCCTGCCGGACGGACGCCCCGCCCGCCGCGACGTGGTGCGCCACCCCGGTGCCGTGGCCCTCGTGGCCCTCACGAACGAGGGCCGGGTGTGCCTCGTGCGCCAGTACCGCACGGCCCTCGACCGCGTGACCGTGGAGCTGCCCGCCGGCAAGCTCGACCCGGGCGAGGACCCCGAGCACTGCGCACGCCGCGAGCTCCTCGAGGAGACCGGCTTCAAGGCCGAGAAGCTCGCCCTGCTCACGTCCATCGTCACGAGCTGCGGGTTCTCCGACGAGGTCATCCACATCTACATGGCCACGGGCCTTACGTTCGCCGGGTCGGACCCCGACGCCGACGAGTTCCTCAACGTGGACCTCGTGGACACGGCGGAGTTCGTGGACGCCGCCCTGGACGGCCGGGTGGAGGACGCCAAGACCGTGGTGGGGGCCCTGGCCCTGGACGCCATCAGCCGCCGCCTGGGCTGACCCCCTGTCCCACCACCCGGACACTTTTGTCCCAACGGTCGGGCACTTCTGTCCCAAAAAACGGGGCTGACGCGGGTGCGCGCCAGCCCCGTTTTCCGTGTCAGAGGGGGACGGAGGGTTCTGCCACGCGGCGGCCCCGGTGTCTCTCAGTCCTTCTTGATCTCGTCGGCGGCGCCGACCCCCACGACGAGGAGGCAGTAGGCCTCGCGGACGAGCAGGACGACCCCGATGGCGACCCCGGCGATCTTGGCGACGATCAGAGGGTCCATGGCTCACCTCCCGACATGTGGCGACATGACAAAGGGGACGACGAACCTTATCACATTATAATAACAAATCAATATGAAAATAATATTGATATGTTAACGACACTGTTCCAATGGTGAGTGGGTGGTCTGCCGGACGGCTGCCCACTGTGATTGCGACGCTATTTCACCGCCACCGACGTCGCCGTGTTGACCACCCGCGACTCGCGCACCGTCGGCAGCTCGTGGGAGGACCGCTCCACGGTCTCCTCGGACACCGAGTACCGCACGTCCACCTTCTGGCCCGGCTCCACGTCGTAGATGCCCTGCTCAGCGCCGTCGGGCCCGGTGCAGGGTGTGTCGGGCGAGATGGCCACCACCGTGAAGTCCGGCTCACCCTCGAGCTCGCCGGTCTGGCTGCCGAAGACCGTGGGGCTGTCCGAGAGCGCCGGCTCGTTGACCAGGCCCTCCCGGGCCACCACGAGCTCCCGGGGCGAGCGCGCCACCACGGTTCCCTGCAGGTAGGCGCCTTCCACGGGGCTCTCCACCACCGGGCGCTCCATGGGAACCTCTTGGGGGAGGCCGGCGCACCCGGCGAGGGAGAGGGCGGCGACGAGGGCGACGGCTGCGACGGAGAGGGTGCGGGCGGCTCGGCTCATGGCTCCTCCTGGGGCGGTGGTTTTCTTGGTGTCGTGGGGCAGGGTGAGGCGGCACACGGTGGCGCCGTCCTCGCGGGAGAGGGTCACGTCTCCCCTGTGGATGCGGGCGTACTCCCGCGCGAGGGCCAGGCCGATGCCGCAGCCGCCCTCGGTGGAGGAGCGGAACCGCTCGAATGCCCCCTCCAGCTCGCCGGGCGCGGGCGTGCCGTCGTCGGCCACGGAGAGCACGGTGCGGTCGCCGTCCCGCGCCGCCGTGACGGTCACGCGGCTCTCGGCGTGGCGCACGGCGTTGGACACCATGTTGGAGACGGCCGAGAAGAGCATGGCGTCGTCGCCGGTCACGAGCACCGGTCCGTCCATGGAGGGCTCCAGCGCCACGCCGCGCCCGCGTGCCTCCGCCTCCAGGTCCTGGAGGGCGGCGTAGGCGGTCTCGCGCAGGTCCACGGGGGAGGGGTCGGGCACCGCGGCACCGGCGTCCACCTTGGAGAGCGACAGCACGGAGTCGACGAGGTCGCCCATGCGGGCCGACTCCCGCTCCAGCACGGCCACCGCCTCGGGGGCGTCCACAGTGCCGTCCCCGAGCGCGGCCGCGTAGCCGCGGATGGCAGCCAGGGGGGTCTTGAGCTCGTGGGAGGCGTTGGCGAAAAACGCACGGGTGCGGGCGTCGGCGGCGTCGAGGCGCTGCATGACCCAGACGCCCCCTGCCACGAGCACGGCGGAGGCGCCCACCATGAGGGCAACGAGCGCGGCTGTGGACTGCTCGAGCACGGTGAGCGGCGCCGTGACGTCCACGGTGTAGAGGACGTCCCGGAGCCCCGGCGCCGTCACGCCGCGCTGGGCGTAGAGGGCCCGGTCGTCGCTCCGGAGGAGCCGCACCCCCATGCCCTCCCAGTCGTCGCGGTGGGCGCCGTAGTAGACGGAGACCTCCCACGGGGCATTGTAGTTGGCGCCGCCCTCGCCCACCGTGACGGCCATGGGCACGCCCCAGATGCTGGAGACGGAGTCCACCTGCCAGGCCTCCCCCGGCGAGCTCGCGGAACCGTCCTGGGCTCCTGCCTCCTCCCGGGCGAGGTCGAGGGCGGAGCGGGCCCAGGTGTCGATGCGGTGCAGCTCCACGGCGTGGAAGGCGGCCACGAGTGCGAACCCCGTGGCGCAGGCGAGGGCGACGTAGACCCACAGGATCCGGTGGGTGCGGCGGGGTGCGGTGCCTGTCCTCATGGTTCCTCCTCGGGTGCGAAGGTGAAGCCGAAGCCCCACACGGTGCGGTTGTAGGCATCGGCCCCGGCGGCGAGCAGCTTCTTTCGCAGGCGACGGTTGGCCTCGTCGGCCGCCCGCGACCCCACGCCTTCGGGGAAGCCCCAGACCTCCTCGAGCAGGGTCTCCCGGGCCACGGCCTCGCCGGGTCGGGCCAGGTAGTAGGCCAGGAGCTGGGCCTCGGTGGGGGAGAGGGCGAGCGGGCGTCCCGCCACGGAGCAGCGCTTGGAGGCGGGGTCGAACGAGACGTTTCCGCAGGTGAGCGGCGCCTCCGGGGTCTTGGGCGCCGAGGTCATGGCCTGTCGGCGGAGCAGGGCCTGCACCCGCGCCGTGAGCAGGCGCGGGTTGAAGGGCTTGGTGACGTAGTCGTCAGCGCCCAGGGCGAGGCCGGCGCATTGGTCGTCGTCGGCGTCCTTGGCTGTGAGGAGCACGATGGGCACGTCGGAGACCTCGCGGATGTGCGCTGCCACCTCGTCGCCCGGGGTTCCGGGCATCATGATGTCGAGCACCACGACGTCGGCCGGCCGTGCGGAGAAGGCCCCCCATAGGGCGTCCCCGGAGGGGAAGGTCTCGACGGAGAGCCCGGCGGCGGCCAGGTAGCCCGACACCAGGCGGAGCAGCTCCGGCTCGTCGTCGGCGAGGTAGATGCGGGGGTCTGACAGGGGCACGGCATGCCTCCTCTCAACAGGTTGCGTATGGTTTAGGCGTCAACCGGTTGCGATTTGATTGTAGGGTGCCTTCAGTCCCAAAAGTCCCTCGCCCCTGCCACAGAGCTGCCACACCTTGCGACCGGTCCGGGAGAACCGCCGCCCGGTCCGCCCTGTCGTGTGCGCGATATAAACTGTCATATATGAATGGCGAAGGGCCGATTCTGCATCAAACAGAGGGTATCGCCCTAAACGGTGCATACTTCTCGGTAGTTTGAGTTTTGCTATCGCGCAACCGCGCACGGCGGCCGACCGCACCCCTGCGCAATCGTCGTGCCTGGGCCCGCACCCCGGCGCCGCCCCACCCGCACCCCGTGCGTCCGTGAGGGGTAGAGTCTCTACGGTCCGCCGTTTTCCCGTTCCGAGGAGCCGCCCGTGTCTTCGCACCGCCCCACCCTGTTCCGCTCGTTCCTCGAGTACTACCGCCCCCACTGGGCCCTCTTCTGGGGCGACACCGCCTGCGCCATCGTGCAGGCCGGCACCGAGCTCGCCTTCCCGGTCATCCTTCGCGGCCTGGCCGACGGCCTCTTCTCCGACGGCTCCGAGGCCATCCTCGCCAACCTCTGGTGGATCTGCCTCGGTCTCGTGCTCATGTACGCCGTGCGCTACGGCTGCCGTTACTTCGTGAGCTGCTGGGGCCACATCATGGGAGCGCGCATGGAGAGCGCCATGCGCCGCGACCTCTTCGATCAGTACGAGCGCTTCTCGTTCTCGTACTTCGACCGCCACAACACCGGCGACCTCATGAGCCGCCTGGTCTCGGACCTCTTCGACATCGCAGAGGCCGCCCACCACCTGCCCGAGGCCATCATCGTGTGCACCATCGAGGTCGTGGGCGCCTTCGTGGTCATGTTCCTCATCAACTGGCAGCTGGCCCTCGCCATGGCCGTGGTCACCGCGGTGCTCGGCTACTGGTGCCTGCGCGTGAACCGCCGCATGAAGCGCATCTTCACCGAGAACCGCGAGCGCATCTCCGACGTCAACAGCCAGCTGGAGGACTCCCTCGGCGGTGCCCGCGTGGTGAAGTCGTTCGCCAACGAGGACCTCGAGCGCGAGAAGTTCGGCCGCTCCAACGACGCCTACTTGGGCTCCAAGGAGGCCATGTACCGCGCCATGGGCAGCTACCAGGCCGCCGCGGCCCTGCTCACCGGCGCCCTGTACACCATCATCATCGTCTTCGGCGGCTACCTCGTGGCGGCCGGGTCCATGACCGTGACGGACCTCGCCACCTACGCCCTCTACGTGAGCCTGTTCACCACGCCGCTCCAGACCCTCATCGACTTCACCGAGATGTTCCAGAAGGCCCGCGCCGGCTTCAAGCGCTTCGACGAGGTGCTCGCCACCAAGCCCGACATCGCCGACGCGCCCCACGCCAAGCCCCTCGAGGTCACCCGCGGCCACGTGCGCTACAGCGATGTCTGGTTCTCCTATGGCGACGACATCCAAGACACCCACAAGGCCGTCCTCCGGGGCCTCGACCTCGACATCGAGCCGGGCCGCACCTACGCGCTCGTGGGCCCCTCCGGCGGCGGCAAGTCCACAACCTGCGCGCTGCTCCCGCGCTTCTACGACGTGGACCGCGGCTCGGTGACCATCGACGGCCAGGACGTGCGCGACGTGCAGCTGGACAGCCTGCACCGCGCCATCGGCCTCGTGCAGCAGGACGTCTACCTGTTCAACGGCACCATCGCCGAGAACATCTCCTACGGCCGTCCCGACGCCACGTTCGAGGAGGTCGTGGAGGCCGCCCGCAAGGCCAACATCCACGACTTCGTCTGCGGCCTGCCCGACGGCTACGAGACCGAGGTGGGCGAGCGCGGCGGCCACCTCTCCGGCGGTCAGAAGCAGCGCATCGCCATCGCCCGCGTGTTCCTCAAGGACCCCCAGATCCTCGTGCTCGACGAGGCCACAAGCGCCCTCGACAACGAGAGCGAGCACGCGGTCCAGGAGTCGCTGTCGCGCCTGGCCGAGGGACGTACCACCCTCGTGATCGCCCACCGCCTCTCCACCATCAAGGACGCCGACGTCATCGTGACGGTGGACGGCGGCCGCGTGGCGGAGGTGGGGACCCACGAGGAGCTGCTGGCCCGTGGGGGCACCTACGCGCGCTACTACCGCATGCAGTTCGAGGGCGATCGGCGATAGGGTCGTTTTTCGATACCATCGACCGATTTCGATGCATCACCTGCCGGTTTCTGAAAGATTTGACAGTCCGCAGCGAGTAACCTTCTAAGGGCGACCCGTATGCTGCGAGCCTAAGGAGGACCCATGATCTCGACGCTGTGGCTATGGTTCTTCATCGCGTGCATAGCCATCGGCTACGTGTGTGGCATGTTCCTCACCGCCGACGTCGTGTGCCGGGTCGTGGTCCACAGGAGCGCCTTCGAGGTGGGGGACGGCAACCCCGGCATGGCCAACATCGGCCACGAGCTCGGTCGCGGCTGGGCCGTGGTCGTCCTCGTGGGAGACTGCCTCAAGGTGGTCGTGGCCACGCTCATCTGCTGGCACTTCCTCGACATCCTCCTCCCGCTCTCCGCCTCCCTTGCCGGTCTCGGCGCCACCCTGGGTCACAACTTCCCCGCGTGGCACCGGTTCCGCGGCGGTAAGGGTGTCACCACCACCTGCGCGGCCATCGTCCTGGCATGGCCGGCGGCCGGCGTCGTCGCCTGCCTCGCGGGCCTCGGCACCGTGGTGTTCGGCGGCTACCTCTGCTGGGGCGCCGTGGCCATCACGGGCGTCTACGAGCTCTTCTGCATCCTGCAGCTCCTCATGGTGCCGTCCGTGAGCCTCTCCGCCTTCGTGAGCGCGTGGACCATGCTCATCTGCGCAACGGTGCTCCTCGGCCTCATGGTGGTGGCGCATGCCCCGGCCATCCGCGGCATCCGGGACGGGGACACGCCCCGTGCCTCCCTCTCCCAGAAGGTGCTGAGGCGCCGGCACCCGTGACCCTCCCTCCCTATGGGAGTTGCGGGGATTGAACGTCCCGGCCGGGCGCCGGGGGCCCGGTTGCCTACAATGGGCTGGTCATGGACGGGGCCGATCATCGATGGCACGACCGGGTGGGAGACTCGATGGCGCGTGAGAAGCGGAGCAAGTGGCTGACCGACGAGGAGGTCGAGGCCCTGTTCGCCACGGTCGACGAGACCGGCCACTCCAACACCGCCACCGCCGAGAAGGAGCACCGCCGTCGCCGTCGCAGGGGCGTCGGCCTCGAGGTGGACCCGCTCTCGGGCAAGGACCCCTCCGGCTCCAACGTGGGCACCGTCATCGCCCGCACCGCCGTGGCGTTCGTCGTCGTGCTGCTCGTGGCCATCGTGGGCGCCCAGGTGGGCTACGGCGTCATGCGCCGCTCCTCCACCGCCAACCTCACCGCCAGCGTCACGCCGCAGTCCGTTGCCTCCGCCCTCCAGGGCGGCGTGGAGTGGGGCAACGGCTTCACGCAGTTCCCCGAGGACTTCTCCGTGCAGGAGGCCGACGAGGCCACCGGTCGCGTGGAGGTCACCGTGGTGGACGTCACCAGCGAAAACGAGATGGAGGCCATGTCGGGCGGCTACATCCAGGCCACGGCCTTCGCCACGAACGCCCTGCTCAACCCCAACATCAACACGGTGATCTACCACATCGACGTCCACGACGGCGGCGACGGCAAGATCGAGAACGCCCAGCTCTTCGGCTTCCTCCAGCCCACGGCGCCGGTGAAGAACTTCATGACGTTCATCTTCACCAAGGCCACGTCCAAGTCGGGCGGCTTCAACATCTTCTGCACCATCACCGGCATCGACGGCCCCACCATGGAGCGCCTGCGCGAGAAGATCAGCTCCTCGCCGCTGGATTTCCTTGGCACGGACTCCTCAGACACCGAGTCCTCGGATGCCAAGGATGCCTCCGCCGAGGGCACCGCCGACCTCTCGGACGCCACCGCCGCGACCGAGGGCGCGTCGGCGCCGGTCAAGGCGGCCGGGGGCTCGCAGCCGGCGGCCTGACGCCCTGTCACTTTGGTCGGGCTCTTCCGCTGTCCCATCGGTCGGGCGCCTGGGCTGTCACATCGCCGGGACCTGGAAAAATGGGCGGCCCGCGGGTGTCCGCAGGCCGCCCCTCCCATCAAAGATGGCCTCCCTTTCCGGGCCTTAGGCCTCGAGTAGCCTCGCCACCTCGCCGAGCTTGGACTCGAAGCTCACGCCGCGCATGGCGTGCTCGGGCTGGTCCTGGGTGACCACCATGGCGTCGTGGACGAACCTGCCCGCGAAGTCCACGGCGTCGCCGAGGGACCGCCCGCACATGACGGCGGCCAAAAGGCTCGAGCAGAACAGGTCGCCCGTGCCGTGGAGCATGAAGGGCAGCTTCTCGCCGGAGACCTCCAGGGCCTCGATGCCGTCGCCGGCCACATAGTTGCGGATCTGCCCGTCGCCGTGGTCCACGCCCTTGATCACCACGGTCTTGGCGCCCATGCCCAGCAGCGCCTCGACGTTCTCCTCCACGAAGGCCTCGTCGACGTCCTGGCCCCGGTACTCGATGCCGGTGAGGATGGCGGCCTCGGTGAGGTTGGGGGTGAGGATGTCGGCCCCCTCCACAAGGCCCTTCATGGCCTCGCAGAGCTCGGGGGTGTAGGTGGGGTAGATCTTGCCGCCGTCGCCCATGACGGGGTCCACCACGCGCAGGGCGCCGGGGTGCTCGCGGTAGAGGCGCTGGATGGAGGCGACCTGCTCGGGGGCGCCCAGGAAGCCGGAGTACACGGCGTCGAGCTCCACGCCCTCCTTCTGCCAGGCGTCCAGGTAGGGCGACAGCATGTCGGTGGTGTCGAGCATGTAGAACTCGGGGTAGAGCGTGTGGGCCGAGAAGAGCGACGTGGGCACGGGGCACACGTCGCAGCCGGCGGCGGAGAGCACCGGGATGGCGACGCCGAGGGAGCACTTGCCGTAGCCGCACAGGTCGTGCACGGCCCCCACCCGGGGGATGTAGGCGCCCTCGCGCTCGTAGAGGTAGACGTCCTTGGGGTTCGCGACGCAGGTCATGGCTTCCTTCTTTCAGACGTGGACTTATGGACCGACGTACCCGCACGATGCTACCCCTCGCAGACGTCGGGTTCACTCCTCGTTCAGGTGTTATCTTTGTTTCGTCGTGAGGGGCCCCGCGGCGCGGGGCGAGAGAGGGGAGACGCCGTGGCGCAGCCGCTGGTGGGCATCATCATGGGTTCGGAGTCGGACAGGCCGGTCATGGAGGCGTGCTGCACGCAGCTCGACGAGCTCGGTGTGCCCTGGGAGCTCGTGGTTGCCAGCGCTCACCGCAACCCGGTCAAGGTCCACGAGTGGGCCTCCACCGCTGCGGACCGCGGCCTCAAGGTCATCATCGCCGCCGCCGGCAAGGCCGCGCACCTCGGCGGCGTCGTGGCCGCCTTCACGCCCCTGCCCGTGGTGGGCGTCCCCATCCGCACGAGCGACCTCGGCGGCCTGGACTCGCTGCTCTCCATGGTGCAGATGCCCGGCGGCGTGCCCGTGGCCTGCGTGGCCATCAACGGTGCAAAGAACGCCGCCATTTTCGCCACCCAGATCCTGGGTGCTACCATGGGCGGGTACCGCGAGGCGGTCGAGGGCCTGAAGGCCTCCATGGCCGAGGGCTGACACCCCTCCCAATCATCAAATCATTATCTAGGGGGCACCCTGTGGACAAGAGCCAGCTGCTCGACCAGATCAAGGACGCCATGCGCGCCAAGGACAAGAACCGCCTCTCCATCCTGCGCCAGGTCAACCAGGCCATGAAACAGATCGAGGTGGACGAGCGCCGCGACGTCACCGAGGCCGATCTCACCGCCGCCGTCAAGAAGCTGCAGAAGGTCACGGCCGAGGAAGAGGAGGCCATCGAGCGAGCGGGCGCCGCCGGCCACGAGGAACGCTTCGCCATGCTCCGCGAGCAGGGCGAGGTCCTCAAGGGACTGCTGCCCGCCCAGCTCGAGGGCGACGAGCTCAAGGCCCGCATCGACGCCGTCATCGCCGAGGAGGGCCTCTCCACCAAGCGCGACATGGGCAAGGTCATGGGCGCGCTCACCCGTGAGACCCAGGGCAACTTCGACAAGCCGGCCGCGGCGGCCTACGCCGGGTCCAAGCTCTCCTAGGGGAGGCGGCCGTGGCCGAGAAGCCCAAGAGAAAGTGGACTTTGCGGCGCAAGGTGCTCTTCTGCCTGCTGCTGGTGCTCGACGCCGTGCTCATCGGCGCCGCCCTGTGGTTCTGGTTCGACCGCATGGGCCAGGAGCAGACCGTGGCCAACCAGGTGGCCCAGGCCCAGACCCACGTGGAGGCGGGCACTGCCGACACGCCGCCCAAGGTGGACTGGGCGGCCCTCAAGGCCGAGAACCCCGACGTCTGCGCCTGGGTGCAGATTCCGGGAACGCCGGTGAACTTCCCGGTGTACCAGGGTGAGACCAACGACACCTACCTGCGCACGGGCGCCGACGGCAACTACTCCCTGGGAGGCCTCATCTTCATCGACTCCCAGAACACGGGCCCGGACCTCACGGACCAGCAGACCATGGTCTACGGGCACCACATCAACAGCCAGGACCCGGCGAGCTCCATGTTCGCCTGGATCGACACCTATAATGACCAGCAGGTCTTCGACGAGCACCCCCTCGTGTGGTGGGTCACCGAGCAGCAGACGTGGCGCCTGACGCCGCTCTACTCCTACGTGCTGCCCGAGACCGACCACATGGAGGTGCCGCTGTCGTGGACCACCGAGCAGGAGTTCCGTGACTACCTGCGCCACGACCTGTCCATCGCCGAGACGAGCCGGACCGACGCCGGCGCGGTCATCGACGTCACGGACCATGTGCTCACCCTTGTGACCTGCAACTACGACAAGTACGGCCGGGGCCGCACCCTCGTGGTGTGCGTGCCCCAACAGACCGTGGACGAGGTCTCCCAGGGACCCGCGGCCTAGGGGAGGCCGGGTCGGGGGACCCCGAGACGAGGAGAGAGATGCATCCGCACAACACCGTGCCCGGCACCGACGGGGACACCCTGCACGAGGAGTGCGGGGTCTTCGGCGTCTGGGCCCCGGGCCTCGATGTGGCCCGCATGACGTACTTCGGCCTCAAGGCCCTGCAGCACCGCGGGCAGGAGTCCGCCGGCATCGCCGTGGGCAACGGCTCCACGGTGCTCGTCCGCAAGGACGAGGGCCTGGTGGACCAGGTCTTCACCGACGCCGACCTCAAGGCCATGCCCGGCAAGGTCGCCTGCGGCCACGTGCGCTACGGCACGAGCGGCGGTGGCGGCTGGGAGGGCGCGCAGCCGCACCTCTCCACCATCAACGACACCATCATCGCCCTGGCGCACAACGGCACCCTGGTGAACACCGACGCCATGCGTCGGGAGCTCATCAACATGGGCATCCCGTTCCGCACCCACACCGACTCCGAGGTGGCGGCCAAGCTCATCGGCTACTTCACCCAGGAGACCCACCGCCTCCGCGAGGGCATCGCCAGCACCATGGCCATGCTCGAGGGGGCCTACGCCATGGCACTCGTGCGCGAGGACGCCATCTACGCCTTCCGCGACCCCGACGGCATCCGCCCCCTCGTGCTCGGCGAGCTGCCCGGTGGCAAGGGTTGGGTCGTGGCCAGCGAGACCTGCGCCCTGGACATCGTTGGGGCCTCCTACGTGCGCGACGTCGAGCCGGGCGAGATCATCAAGATCAGCGACGACGGTCTCGAGAGCCAGCAGGAGTACCGTTCCGCGGTGCCGTCCCCCTGCATCTTCGAGCAGGTCTACTTCGCCCGCCCCGACTCCGTCATGGGAGGCGGCACGGTCTACTCGGCCCGTCGCCGCATGGGCGAGCGCCTGGCCCGGGAGGCGCCGGCCGATGCAGACCTCGTGATCGGCGTGCCCGACTCCGGCCTGCCGCCCGCGGAGGGCTTCGCCCGGGCCAGCGGCCTGCCGTTCGGCGAGGGCCTCATCAAGAACCGTTACGTGGCGCGCACCTTCATCCAGCCCACCCAGGAGCTCCGTGAGATGGGCGTGCGCCTCAAGCTCAACGCCCTCAAGGACGTCGTGGCCGGCAAGCGTCTCGTGCTCGTTGACGACTCCATCGTGCGCGGCACCACCATGGCTCAGATCGTCCGCATGCTGCGCGACGCCGGTGCGGCCGAGGTGCACGTGCGCATCAACTCGCCGGAGGTGCGCTGGCCCTGCTTCTACGGCATCGACACCGACACCCAGGACCAGCTCATCAGCGCCAACAAGTCGGTGGACGAGATCCGCGAGTTCATCGGGGCCGACTCCCTGGCGTTCCTGTCGGTGGAGGGGCTGCTCGCCTCCGTGCCGCCGGCGCCCGGCCATTGCTGCGCCTGCTTCACCGGCGACTACCCCGTGGCCATTCCGGAGGTCTTCTCCCGGGGCAGCTTCCTCGAAGGCTACGAGCCCACCAACCTCGCCGACCCGTCGCCGACGGCCCTCATGTCGGTGCAGGAGGTGGCCGACGTCTTGGAGGTGTGCCGCGAGGAGGCCGAGAACGCCTGGGGTCACGAGGTCGTGGGCGCCTCCGGTCGCGGCGAGCGGGAGGACTGAGGGGCCGGGCCGCCTGCGGGGGCCTGCATCGGGTGCTGGCGGGTGCCGGATCGCCCGCAGAACGTTCTGCGGGTGGGAACGACGCCCCAGACCACCCGTAGAAGCTCTTGCGGGTACTTTTCCACCCGTAGAAGCTTCTGCGGGTGGAAGGAGAACCTCCAAACCGCCCGTAAAACGTTCTGCGGGTGGTGGCCCGTCTCGCCGCCCCTCCAAGGGTCGCGGCGCCGACCTGACCGAAGCCGTCGGGAGGCGGTCGAGACCCGGTCGAAGCCCGGTCAGGACCGTCCTGTACCGTGGGTCCCATGAGTACCGTGCTGTGCGACCTGGGTGCTTGGATCGTATACGCCTCTCGAGCCCCGTTCACCGTGATCCCGAAGGAAGAGGCGACCCCCATCCTGCTCGACGCTGCGTGCGGCGCCCGGCAGGCGGAGGACCTCTGCCGGTTGCCGGCCTTCCAAGAGCTTCTCGACCTCGCCCACTGTCTGGCCGAGACACCCCGGGACCGTCGGCTCATGGTGGACCTCCTTGTCACCGACGACCGGCGCCGCCATGGGTCGGACCTCTGCCGGCCCCACCTGCCTCCCAAGGGCATGGGGCCGTTCCCCCTGCTCCGCATGGAGGGACCCTTTGCCGAGGCAGGCGAGCCGTTGTACGTGGTGCCGCCCGACCTCTACCTGCTCATGCGGGCCCGGGAGCTGGACGTGGCCGCCCTGGCGATGGTGGCGACCACGCTGTGCTCGGCCTACGTGCCGAGGCCCGACCTGGGCGAGTGTCCGGGCAGGCGCGAGCCCCTTGTGGGCAAGGCGGTCCTGGAGGGCTTCTCGGAGAACCTGCCCTCCCGGTGCCAGGGCGCCTCCACGCTGCGCCGTGCCCTCGCCCTCACGGCCGAGGGGTCGCGCTCGCCCATGGAGACGGCCCTGAGCGTGGGGCTCTCCGCGCCGGGGTCCCTCGGCGGCTACGGGCTCCCGCTTCCCCGGCTCAACCACCGTGTCGACATCCCCCGGGAGCTCGGCAGGCTCATAGGGGGCCAACGGACGATGTATCTCGACCTCTGCTGGCCCGAGGCGGGGTGGGCGGTGGAGTACGACAGTGCGGCGCACCACAGCGAGGGGTGCGCTGTCGCCAAGGACCGTAGGCGCCGTGCCGTGGCCGACGCCCTGGGGATCTCCATCGTCCCTTGGGACAACCTCACGGTGGCGGACCCAGTATCCCTGGGCCTCGCCGTCGAGAGCCTCGCCGGCCACCTGGGCTGCCCGTTCTCCTGGGACCACTCCCTCTCGCAGGCGCGACGTGGGCTCCATGACCGGATCATGGGGCCCCACAGGTTCTGGTGAGGGGATAGGTGCGGGGCGGCCCGTCGGGGGTGCCGCCCGCAAAAGCTTCTGCGGGCGGCGGTAGGCCTCCGGATCACCCGTAGAACGTTCTGCGGGTGGGAACGACGCCCCAGACCACCCGTAGAAGCTCTTGCGGGTACTTTTCCACCCATAGAAGCTTCTGCGGGTGGCGGCGGGCCTCCAAACTACCCGCAGAAGCTTCTGCGGGTAGTGCCTCCCTCGACGGGGCGGCCTGCCGTCGCCGCGGGGAGGAGTCCCCCCAATGGGATAAGGTTGGGGGAGCCGAGAGAGACGGGAGAGACATGAGCGAGCACATGAGCTATGCCGACGCCGGCGTGGATGTGGACGAGGGCGCCCGCGCCGTGGACGCCATCAAGGGGGCCGCGGCCTCCACGGACCGCCCTGGCGTCATGGAGGGGTTGGGCGGCTTCGGCTGCCTGTTCGACGCGGCGTCATTCAAGGCCATGGAGCACCCGGTGCTCGTGAGCGGCACCGACGGCGTGGGCACCAAGCTGGCCCTGGCCCAGCGTCTGGGCCGCAACGGCACCGTGGGCGAGGACCTCGTGGCCATGTGCGCCGACGACGTGGTGGTCACCGGCGCCGAGCCGCTGTTCTTCCTGGACTACGTGGCGGTGGGCAAGCTCCGCGCCGAGGAGATGGCCCAGGTGGTGGGCGGCATCGCCGCGGGGTGCCGCAAGGCCGGCTGCGCCCTCATCGGCGGCGAGATGGCCGAGCACCCCGGCGTCATGGCCGCGGACGACTACGACCTCGCCGGCTTCTGCGTGGGCGTGGTGGACGCGCCCAAAATGCTGGGCAAGGACAACGTGCGCGAGGGCGACGTCATCCTCGGCCTGGCCTCGAGCGGCATCCACTCCAACGGCTACTCCCTCGTGCGCGCGGCCGTGACCGACCGCATGGACGACGCCGGGCTGCTGGAGCCCCGCGCCGAGCTGGGAGGCGAGTCGCTGGCGGACGCCCTGCTGGCGCCCACCGCCATCTACTCCGGCGCCGTGGTGCGGGCCCTCGCGGCGGGCGCCCCCGTGCACGCCCTGGCCCACATCACGGGCGGCGGCATCACCGAGAACCTCGACCGCGCCATGCCTGCCCACCTCGACGCCCTGGTGGAGCGCGGCGCCGACGGCTCGGTGGCCTGGGACGTGCCGCCGGTGATCGGCTACGTGAGCCGTGCGGCCGGCCTGACGCCCGACGAGGCCTTCAAGACCTTCAACATGGGCGTGGGCATGGCCGTGGTCTGCGCGCCCGGGGACGCCGAGAGGGTCTCCGCGGCCTTCGCCGAGCAGGGCTTCCCGACGTTTGCCGTGGGCCGCGTGGTGCCCGGCGAGGGCAGGGTGCGGTACACGGCGTAGGGAACCCGCCTCAAAAGATTGGCTGGTCATCGAGGGGGGAGGGGCCCGGGTCAAGCAACCCGGGCCCCGCT
>CBCSOI010000005.1:0-20117 GCA_965141595.1 uncultured Atopobiaceae bacterium
CTCGCTTAAGACTCTGAAGGTTGAGCTGTGCTCCCCGCATGTGCGGGGATGATCCGGCGCCGCCGCTGACCCTGACCGTCGGGGAGGTGTGCTCCCCGCATGTGCGGGGATGATCCGTCGTTCCGGCTCCTCAAGCAGTGCATGACCATGTGCTCCCCGCATGTGCGGGGATGATCCGTAGTGAGGGGGGGTGGATATGGGGGACAAGGCCGTGCTCCCCGCATGTGCGGGGATGATCCGGGTCTCGACCGTGCCGACGTTGAGGTTGAACTGTGCTCCCCGCATGTGCGGGGATGATCCGGTGGTGCGCCACTCGACGCGCCCCGCCTGGGCGGTGCTCCCCGCATGTGCGGGGATGATCCGATGCGTGCGGCGCTGGAGAAGGCCCTGGGGCAGTGCTCCCCGCATGTGCGGGGATGATCCCCGACGTGCGAACTCCTTCTTCTTCATTGTGCTGTGCTCCCCGCATGTGCGGGGATGATCCCAGGCCCTGCTCCATGGCGCGCTGGGTGGGGACGGTGCTCCCCGCATGTGCGGGGATGATCCCAGCCGCGACCAGTCCATAGCCAACGCGCAACGGTGCTCCCCGCATGTGCGGGGATGATCCCGCCGACGTTGTCGCCGTCGCCACCGGCGTCTAGTGCTCCCCGCATGTGCGGGGATGATCCCCCGCGCGTCGTCGTGACCGTGGAGACCGTGAAGTGCTCCCCGCATGTGCGGGGATGATCCGCTGGACCTTGCGGCTTCCACCTGCACCATGGGGTGCTCCCCGCATGTGCGGGGATGATCCGCACCTGCCCCCCCCCCACCGGACGAGGGAGGGCAGGTGTGCTCCCCGCAGGTGCGGGGATGATCCGTCGTCACGGTCGCATACGAGCGCCCACTGGTCGTGCTCCCCGCATGTGCGGGGATGATCCCTCGTTTATCAGGTGCTTCGCGAGCAGGTTGTGGTGCTCCCCGCATGTGCGGGGATGATCCCAGGGCCACGGACGCCCGCATCGACTACGAGGCGTGCTCCCCGCATGTGCGGGGATGATCCTGCTCAGGCGGACAATACAGGACTCAGCGTTCCGTGCTCCCCGCATGTGCGGGGATGATCCAGCGCCAAGGTCACCGAGCGCGGGGAGTTCACCGTGCTCCCCGCATGTGCGGGGATGATCCCCGTATCGGTTTCGAGTTCGTCCACAACAAGCGGTGCTCCCCGCATGTGCGGGGATGATCCCAAAGCCCGCGTATCGTGGAACGGGGAAGCCCAGTGCTCCCCGCATGTGCGGGGATGATCCCCTCTGGTACAGCTCCGGCAACCTCGGCATCACGTGCTCCCCGCATGTGCGGGGATGATCCGGACCGCATCACCGGGTGGGTCGGAGACGTCATGTGCTCCCCGCATGTGCGGGGATGATCCCTGGTAGAGGCGCCCGTCGGCCACGAGCTTGTGCTCCCCGCATGTGCGGGGATGATCCCGCGTCGTAGTCGTCCACCGCCGGCTCCACCCCGTGCTCCCCGCATGTGCGGGGATGATCCCCAGACGAAGATGGCCGGTTTCGTGGATAGGTGGTGCTCCCCGCATGTGCGGGGATGATCCGGGCCAGCTATCGGGCGTGGACCTCGACACCGTGTGCTCCCCGCATGTGCGGGGATGATCCGGCCCCGGAGAGCGACGACGATATGGTCTCCTGGTGCTCCCCGCATGTGCGGGGATGATCCTTCGACGATGGGGCCCACGGCCTCCTGCAGCGCGTGCTCCCCGCATGTGCGGGGATGATCCCTCCTCAGGGTCGAATGCGAGCATCTGTTGGTAGTGCTCCCCGCATATGCGGGGATGATCCGGAGAGACGAGACCATGGCCATCGACTACGAGAGTGCTCCCCGCATGTGCGGGGATGATCCGGCGTCCACGGCGTCGAAGCCCTCGTTCCAGTCGTGCTCCCCGCATGTGCGGGGATGATCCCGTGGTGTCCCGCTGCTCCGACGCCGACGAGCGTGTGCTCCCCGCATGTGCGGGGATGATCCCGTGCCGACCCTGAGGAAGATCATGGACAAGATGTGCTCCCCGCATGTGCGGGGATGATCCCGGGAACTCGCTTAAGACTCTGAAGGTTGAGCTGTGCTCCCCGCATGTGCGGGGATGATCCCGCCGCAAGGAGGCGGGCATGGCCACACCCAAGGTGCTCCCCGCATGTGCGGGGATGATCCCCCCGCCGCCGTCTATGTGGCGGATACCCTCGAGTGCTCCCCGCATGTGCGGGGATGATCCCTTGTCTAGGAGACATCATGCGCATAAGGCTCTGTGCTCCCCGCATGTGCGGGGATGATCCCAGGCGGCCACGAGGACGGGGGCCATTTCGCCGGTGCTCCCCGCATGTGCGGGGATGATCCGGGCCGCGTATACGGCATGTGGCAGTCCAAGGAGTGCTCCCCGCATGTGCGGGGATGATCCCATGTCCACGACCTGCTGGTCGACCTTGTCGGCGTGCTTCCCGCATGTGCGGGGATGATCCCAACGGTCGGCGAGCCGCTTGCCGCCGTGCACGGTGCTCCCCGCATGTGCGGGGATGATCCCCTGCGCACGAAGGCGGCGTCGTCGCCTGACTGGTGCTCCCCACATGTGCGGGGATGATCCGTCGTCACGGTCGCACACGAGCGCCCACTGGTCGTGCTCCCCGCATGTGCGGGGATGATCCCGTCGCGTGGGCCGAGGTGGGCGACATCGTGGGGTGCTCCCCGCATGTGCGGGGATGATCCCCTCGGAGAACATCTCCTCTGCCGCCCGTAGGGTGGTGCTCCCCGCATGTGCGGGGATGATCCCTTGATGTAGCTGTTGACCTTGTAGCTCTCGATGTGCTCCCCGCATGTGCGGGGATGATCCCCTCGGAGAACATCTCCTCTGCCGCCCGTAGGGTGGTGCTCCCCGCATGTGCGGGGATGATCCCAGGTAGGGGCACGCTTCCTTGAGCTTGTCCACGTGCTCCCCGCATGTGCGGGGATGATCCCGCCCCGTCCATGACCGAGGCCGGGACCGTCATGTGCTCCCCGCATGTGCGGGGATGATCCCCGGGCCTTGGACACGGCCTCCGGCGTCGAGTCGTGCTCCCCGCATGTGCGGGGATGATCCCTGGCTGACGGCGGTGCGCAGCTCGGCCATGAAGTGCTCCCCGCATGTGCGGGGATGATCCCAAGCACATCCCGGGGACGAAGGAGTACGGGGACAAGGTGCGGTCCCCCAGGGCCCAGGCGGAGAAGAGGGGCGAGGCGGCGTACCCGAGCCCGAGCTACTTCACCATGGGAGCCGACGAGGTGGTCCGGATTGTCGAGGGCGCCGTGGGCACCGGCAGGCCCCTCCACAGCACCGAAGGGGACTGGTACGGCAGGGAGATCTGCGACGTCGGACGACCGGTCGGCATGGTCGTGGGCAAGGACGGCACCGAGACCCCCACATCCTGGTTTAAAATCCACTACAGCAAGAGGGGCGTCCACGGGGTGCCGACGAAACCGCCGAGGAGGCAGCCATGACCGACGATGAGGTTCTCGCCCTGGAAGGGAAGCGGGTGAGGGTCACCTGCACGAACGGCTTCGTCGCCGTGGGCTACATCGACATGGAGCCCAGCAGCTACGACGAGGCGTGCGTCTACTGCGGCCGCGACGGGATACTCGGCCTCACGCTCGACGAGATAGCGTCCGTCGAGGTGCTCGAGGGCTAGGGGGGCCATGCGCCGGGACATGGACATCGTCCGCTACATCCTCGCGACTGTGGGCGACGCCGACGGCCCAGTGGACATGTTGGGCCGGCTCCCCGATGGCGTGTCGGAGGAGGCCATGGCCTACCACGTGAGGCTCCTCGGGGCCCACGGGCTCGTCGACGCCCCCGAGCCCGCCCGCGACCTGTGCGGCGGCTACATGGGCCTCACGGTCGACGGGCTCACCTGGGACGGCGAGGACTGGCTGGAGGCCACCGAGGACGGCCGCGTGTGGCGGCGCACCAAGGAGGTCGTGGCCAAGGCCGCCGGGAGCACCACCCTCGGAGTCATCAAGGAGATGGCGTCCCTCGTGGCCATGGGCCTCATCAGGGGGGAGCTCGGCCTCTAGGCCGCCCCCGGAAGCACGACGGAGCACGGGCCCCCACGGGGGCCCTTTTTCATGCCGCGACACCGGGGCGACCATCGAGCCACGCCTGGCCAGCGGAGAAGGGCCACCCATAGGCGCGGAGAGAACCGCGTAGACAAACCCATGGAGTAAGGGAGGACGCGCCATGAGCCACCACGAGGACGACGAGAGTGCTCCCCGCATGTGCGGGGATGATCCGGAGGGCTCCGGCTCCTACGTATTCGAGGCCGTGTGCTCCCCGCATGTGCGGGGATGATCCTTGCAACGCGAACACGGCGAACACGGTCATCTCGTGCTCCCCGCATGTGCGGGGATGATCCCAGGACGATGGACGAGGTGCGGGGGCGGGGCTCGTGCTCCCCGCATGTGCGGGGATGATCCGGTCCTGCTCGTCAGCTGCTTGGACACGGTGGCGTGCTCCCCGCATGTGCGGGGATGATCCCCGTCCTCGCGCGTGAACTCTAGCTTGGAGTACGTGCTCCCCGCATGTGCGGGGATGATCCGTTGATGCCGCAGAGCGTGACGCCGGCTCCCTCGAGCGCCGCGTCGATGGCAGCGACGTAGTCGGCGACGATGGCCTCGACGTCGTAGTCGTCCCCGAAGCCGTCGATGACCGCGTACACGTCGGCCTCGGGGGAGACGCTGTAGGGGAAGAGGCTGTTCCAGGTGCAGATCTGGGTGGCGGGGGAGCTGGCGGCGGTGATGGTGGTCATGGTCGTGTCCTCTCTGGTGGAGGTGCTGGTGGTTCGCTTGGCGGGTGACGGTGCGGTACGAGGCCCCGCACCGTGGCGCTGGGGGCGGCGTCAGGCGGCGAGCCTCGGCATGGCCACGCTGACGATGTACTCGTCCATGGCGGCCTTGGTGGTCCCGTAGGCCGCGTGCTCGGAGGCGAGCCGCCTGCCGAAGGGCCTGACGAGCCCGAAGTACTCGCGAAGCTGGGCCGCCTTCAGGGCCATGCAGTCGGCCTCGGTGGCGAGCCCCCTGCGGACGAGCTCCCCGAGCTCGGAGGCATCGGTCGGGGCATCGTGGCCCTCGCAGGCCATGGCCTCGGCGTAGCAGCAGGCCTGCAGCGCGACGCTCAGGCGCTCCTCACCCTGGATGTCCTCGGGGACCATGGGGAGCGCGTGCTCCTTGCGGAGGGGGAGGCGCTTGGCGAGGAGCCTGGAGGCGACGGACTCGGCGATTGCGTAAGACTCGGGCTTCATGGGGGTCTCCTTCCGGGAGGGGTTGGGTTCGGCCCTATCGACGGTTGACGAGCCAGAGGGCGAGGGCGCACCCGAACAGTGAGCCGGCCGCCTGGCATACGAGCAGCAGCGGGAACGCATCCATGGGCTGCCTCCTTTCCTCTCGTGTGTGGGGTAAGATGGGGACGGCATAGGCCGCGCCCCTCGCGAGGGACGCGACCCGTCTGGGCGAACCGTCTTGCTATCGCTTATCGCGTTCGATTCGCCGCATCGCCGCTATCGTCCCGAGGTACGTCCCGAGGAAGCTTCCCACAGCTCCCAACAGGAACGAGACGATGGCGGCGACTGCCGTTTCCGGGTCCATAGACTCACCCCTTTCGTATGTGGTGTTCGGTTACCTAGCGCCTCAGGCCGGGGCCTCCTAGCCCCACCTGTCTGCCTTTGGCGCTGACTCTCGCTATGCCGTTGTCAAGGTGCTCTCGTGGCGGGTGGGTCGGGCCCTTGGGGCCTCGCCCCTCTCGGGGGCCTGTCGGTCGGCGTTGCCTTTCGACGGCTCCGATATTGCACCATGATTGTGGTGTACACAACGGACGTGTTGTGTCTACACAATTCCCACACAACGTGCATGGTGCTACCGATATAGAATCGGCAGTAGCCGAACAAAGGGGAAAACATGCTGGTAGGAAACGTGATTCGTTCGTTGCGAGAAAGGTCGGGCAAGTCGCAAAAATCCCTGTCCACTGAGCTAGGGCGTGCTAGGTCATGGGCTCAAAACGTCGAGGCTCCCACACGCTCTCCGGCCCTCGCCACAGTCGTGGAGGTAGCCGACGCCACAGGCGTAGACGTCTGCCTCGTGGACCGAGCCACGGGCGAGACCATAGCGACCATAGAGCCGCCGAGGCGCGGCGAGGGATAGCCGAGACCACATAGCACGTCACAGCGGCGCCCATGCCATACCGGTGCGGGCGCCATCCTCGTGCCGATGCCATGGGCCACGAGGGCCACAGACCACAGCACGTCACAGCGGCGCCGCTCTCCACCACAGGGGGCGGCGCCTTTTTTCGTGCAGGACCAGCCGGGGAAGCGGGCCAGACCTGGGCTTCGGGGCATAAGCCCGGCCCACAGGCAACATATCGACATCGATAGCA
This sequence comes from uncultured Atopobiaceae bacterium, assembly GCA_965141595.1. GTDB lineage: Bacteria > Actinomycetota > Coriobacteriia > Coriobacteriales > Atopobiaceae > Granulimonas. The sequence goes on from CBCSOI010000005.1 coordinate 6,437, forward strand.
TCGAAGCGACATGGCTCGCGGCTAAAAGCGCTGCTAGGTCGATTGTCCCGAATCGGAACGGGGATCATCCCCGCACATGCGGGGAGCACCCATGCGTTGGAACGCCGGGCGGGCGTCGGTGGGGATCATCCCCGCACATGCGGGGAGCACGTCGACGCCCTCGACGAGGCGTTCCGCCGCGCCCCCTCGGCCGACCCGCTCGGCTCCATGGCGTCCGCCGTGGCCGACGACGTCCACAGGGGCGCCAACGAGCAGATGGGCGTCAGCGCCGAGGCCCTCGGGGCCACCGGCCTCGCCCTCGTGCCCGTGGGGGACATCAGGACCTGCGAGTTCTGCGTGGCCCGGGCCGCTTCGGGCTTCCACCTGCCCAAGAGGGGGTCCAAGACCCTCGCGAGGTCCCACGACCACTGCCGCTGCAAGGTGGTGCCCGGGTTCGGGGCCGACCCGAGGGTGGAGGGCCACGACGTGGCCTTCTACCGCGGGCTGCACGCCCTGGCCGGCGACCTCGCCCACCGCGGCTACTCCCACCGGCAGATACGGGACGCCATGGCCGGCACCCCCGTGGACGAGCTCGGGCCGCCCAACTCCGGCGTCGGCGGCAGGCCGAGGAAGCCGGCGGTGGACCCGGAGAGGAGGGCCGAGGTGGCCAGGCAGCTCGGTCTCGACGACAACGACGAGAACCGCTGGGCCATAGAGCTCGACCTGTCGCTCAGGGACGAGAGGTGGCTCGCCGGGGGGCCCACGCCGGGCATCACCTACGCCCCGGGGGCGGAGGAGAGCAAGCGCCGCAAGGGCAACCCGAAGCTCTTCACGAAGGAGCACGAGGTCGAGCGCGGGACCGTGAGGCTCTCCGCCGCCCTGGGCTACGCCTCGGAGTTCCAGGAGGACGAGATCCCGAACCCGGACCCCGAGGACGCGAAGAGGCGACCGCGCATCGGCCTCCCGGACCTCAGCTCGGGGATGGAGGTCAAGACCCTCCGAAACGCCTCGAGCTACAACACCGTGGCGACACACGCCGCAAGCGCACGGTCGAAGGGATCAGTCTCTACGCTGATGAACTTTATGAACAATGAGTCGCTCACAAAGACAATAATTGATAAGTATGTAATCAAGGCGATGGATGACAAAGGGTTGCGCCATGTCGTCATCATCTATCCAGATGGATCGCACTCGGTAAGGATAAAAAAATAGCAGCCGTTCGGTCTGTCACACAACGGTGTCAAAGCGACGACTGCAATTTCCTTATACCACACCGGCCCGTGGCGGAACAAGGCAGACGCACGCGCCCCAGGAGCGCGCGGGGGCAGCCCCCATGTGGGTTCGAGTCCCACCGGGCCGACCACACTTCCCCTTCGTCCAGAGGTAGGACGCCGGACCCTGGCTCCGGAGACCGAGGTTCGAGCCCTCGAGGGGAAGCCATCGTTGAATCAGGCGCCCGAGGGCGCCTTTTTCGTAGCACGCCGGCGCCGGGCGGCAACGCGGCGCAAAGACCCAGCGGCCGGGGGCAACGGCCGACCGACCACGGGCGAGCGCCCGGAGAAAGGAGCCGACCATGGCAGAGGAGAGGCCCTTCGAGCCCATCACCACCCAGGAGCAGCTGGACGCCGTCGTGCGCGACCGCGTGCGCCGCGCCAAGGAGAGGGTCGTGGAGCCCTACGCGGACTACGGCGAGCTCAAGGCCCGCGCCGAGGCCGCGGAGAGGGCCGCCGCCGAGGCGGACGAGCTGCGGCGCCGGGCCGACGAGGCCGAGGGAGCGCTTGCCCGGGCCCGCGAGGAGCGCGAGCGCGCCGCCGCCCGCTCCAGGGTCTCCGAGGAGACCGGGGTCCCCGCCCGCCTCATCTCCGGCGACGACGAGGACTCCATGCGCGCGAGCGCCGCGGCGCTGGCCGAGTGGGCCCGCCCCGGGAGCGCGGTCCAGTGCCGAGGCGGGCACGTCCATCACGGCGGCCACGGAGTCGCGGTCGTTGAAGGACCGGAGCAGGCGGACCACCCGGTCGGCCTCCTCGTCGGTCCACGGTTCCGGCTTCCTCGCCATGGTCACCACCTCTCCGGGGTCAGGGGCTCGGGCCGCTCGGGGCCCTTGAAGGTCTTGCCGTGCACGGCGTCGTGGGCGGCGTGGGACAGCGGTATGAGGTTGCGCACCACCCGGCCCGACTCGTCCAGGGCCCACGGGTGCAGTGCGTAGCCGGGCCAGCGCGACACCCGGAGCACGTGGTGGACCGTGTCGGCCCTCACGGCCCTCGCGGGCGAGCTGGCCAGCTCGAGGACGGACTCGCCGTGCATGGACGCGAGCACCTCGGCCCGGAGCCTGCGCCACTCGGGCGACCGGTAGAAGTCGCGGTGGCACCCCGTCCGCCTCATCATCTCCCGGAGCCGGGAGGCGAGTTCCCTGTCGTAGGGGGGCACCCTGTCGGGCGGGTTGGGATAGAAGGCCCCCGCCAGCTGCGCGTCGATGTCCACGGCTACCACGTTAGGGCCCGAGGCCTGCCACAGGGTGCCGACGGTTGCCACAGGGTGCCGACGGTTGCCAAAAGGTGCCGGAGGGTGCCACAAGGTACCAGAGGCTGCCATCGGCCGCCCGGCCGCCGGGGGGGGGTCCATGGGGGGTGCCCAAGCACGAAAAGGCCCCCGGGCACCTTGTCCTCAAGCCGCTCCACGTGGGGAAAAACAAAAAACGCATTTTAGGCCCGGAATCCGGGGCCTTGGCCGCCGGTCGGGGGTTTATTTGAAAAAATCCAACCGGACCACGGGGGGTTATGTTTTGTTTGTTATCGTCATTACCATACCGATTACAACCATCCATATTCGATACGATCGTTCTAGCTGGGCTTTTAGCTCGGAGCTGTGGCAACTCGACGCTATCGAGGTCGATACGTGGCCTGTGAGCTGGGCTTATACCCCGAAGGCTAGGCCCTGCCCGACGGCTGGACCAAGGCCGCCTCTACCGACTCGGTACGAAAAAAGGCGCCGCCCCCGTGGTGGAGAGCGGCGCCCTGTGGCCTGTGGCTGTGGTCGTGGCGGCCTGTGGTGGCGGCATACCGGCACAAGGCAACCGGGTCGGCCCTGCGGGGCCGGCCCCTCTCTTCGAAATCCTACCACACGCGAACGAAGGAGAGGCCCCATGGAGTTCGCAACCCTCGTCGTCGGAATCCTTATCGGCAACCTGATCTTCCTCGTCATTCAGGAGGCCGCCAAGAGGCTCCGCGACCACTGACAGACCGACCGAACCGAAACCCGCCCCCGGAAGGAGACCCGCCATGCAGACCGTCCGAATCGCCGGCCAGTACGTCCCCGCCTCCGACGTCGAGGCCGCCGCGAAGCGCCTCGTGGAGAGCGGCGAGCGCCTCTGCCTCCACAACGCCCGGCTCTTCGCCATGGGCGTCGCGCACAACCTGACCTCGGCGCAGGAGGACAGGCTCGGCAGGCTCGTCCTCGCCGAGGCGGAGTCCATCGCCGCCTGACGCCCCCCCAGCGCCACGGTGCGGGGCCTCGTACCGCACCGCCATCCGCCAAGTGAACCACCAGCACGTCCACCAGAGAGGACACGCCATGACCACCATCACCGCCGCCAGCTCCCCCGCCACCCAGATCTGCACCTGGAACAGCCTCTTCCCCTACAGCGTCTCCCCCGCCGCCGACGTGTGCATTGCCACAGACCGTGTGGCAATGTGGTGTACTCGGAGCTGATTTCTACCGATACAATGGCGTCGTGACCAAGCCTCGTTCCTCGCTCGTGCGGGGATGATCCCGAGCTTTGGAGGGACTTGGTGTGCTCCCCGCATATGCGGGGTCTGCTCTTTTGTTCACGTATGGGTAGCTGACAGCGGGTTTCTCTCCCCATGTGCATAGCCTCCGTCTTTGTGGATGGCGTCGGAGCGCTTTTCCTGGTAGTAGGAAGCAATCGCGGCTTTTTCAGGAACTATCGAATGTGAGAAATAGGGGATTGCGGCAAATGGGAGGGTGTGTACAATGAAGGCAGTAAAAAGGAAATGAGCTTTGGAGAAATCAATGCCCACCACCCCATCCCCATCCCTCTCCAAGCAGTCCCGCATCCTGTGGGCCAAGACGGGCTCGGGTGAGGATGCCACGCAGTGGGAGCCCCTCTACGTCCACATGCTCGACGCGGCGCAGACCGCGGAGCTCATATGGCGCGACTACCTTGCGGAGAGCACCAAACGCGTGATCGCCTCCGGCCTCGGCCTGTCCCTAGACGACGCGCGCCGTGTCGTGGCGTTCATCGTCGGCGTCCACGACATCGGCAAGGCTACGCCTCCCTTCCAGTTCCAGCAGCGTGAACTGTGGGAGCACGACCTTGAGACGGGCCTGTCGGGCCACATCCCCCGCGAGCGTTGCCCGCACGCCGTGCTGAGCCAGGAGATTCTTCTCCGGTGGCTCGAGGAGCGGCGGCCGTCCGCCGGCGTCGCGGCCGCCCATCTCGCCGCGGTGATCGGCGGGCACCACGGTGCGTATCCAAGCCCCGGGGACGTCGAGGACGTGGAGACCTTCGCCTCGGAACTCTTGGGCGACAGCACGTGGGCCGCCGTGCAACGGGAGCTGCTCGACGCCCTGGCCGGCGTGTACCTGGACGACGCCTTGCTGGATCGGCTGCTCTCCTCGACGCCGCAGGTCTTCGTCGGCGTGCTGCTGACCGCCGTCGTCATCATGGCCGACTGGATCGCGTCCAACACGGAGCTCTTCCCTTTGACAACATCGGTTGACTCCATGGACGGGTTACGAAGGCGCGCCGGCGTCGCCTGGCAGCGCCTGGGGCTTCCCAAGGCTCTGCGGCTCGAGCCTGACGGCTCCCCTCTGGACGAGCTCTTCCATCTGCGGTTTACCACCCTCCCGGCAGGGGCGAGGCCGAACTCTGTCCAACGTGCGGTGCATGCGGCCGCCCGTCAGGCAAACGGCCCGGCCCTCATGGTCATCGAGGCCCCGATGGGGTGCGGCAAGACGGAGGCGTCGCTCCTCGCCGCGGAGGCGATGGCCGGGGAGTGCGGCCAAAGCGGCTTCGCCTACCTCCTGCCCACGCAGGCAACGTCCAACGCCATGTTCTCCCGCATGGAGGAGTGGATGGGCAACCTGCTGCATGATTCCGGGGCCGAGGGGCCGCAGGACCTGCACCTGCTGCACGGCAAGGCGGCGCTTGACGAGGGCTTCCGCGCGCTCCCGGTATGGCGTCCCAGCTCCATGGGGGACGGTCCCGCTCCGGCCGGTCGGGGCGGTGACGCCTTGGTCGCCCATCAATGGTTCGGTGGCCGTAAGCGCGGGCTTCTGGCGAACACCGTGGTGGGCACCGTCGACCAGCTCCTCATGGCCGCCCTCAAGGCCAGACATGTGCAGCTGCGGCACCTCGGCCTTGCCGGCAAAGTCGTCGTCATCGACGAGGTGCATGCCTACGACGCCTACATGTCTGTCTACCTCAGGCAGGCGCTCTACTTCCTCGGCACGTACGGGGTCCCCGTGGTCCTCCTGTCCGCCACGCTGCCACCGGAGCGCAAGCAGAGTCTGATCGACGCCTACGAGGGGCGCGTCGCCCATCGCCGACGGCCTCCCCGCGGCCCGGAGGCTCCGATGCCCGACCATCCCGATCCGGCGGTGACCCTGAGCCGGGGGAAGGGGGAGCCCCCGCTGGTCGTGCCCTGCGAGGACGCGGGGACGTCGAGGGACTATGCCGTCGAGTGGCTCGACGACGGCGACGAGGCGTTGGTGCGTCGGCTCCGGGAGGCGCTGGCCGACGGGGGTTGCGCCTGTGTGGTTCGCGATACCGTCGCCCGGGCGCAGTATACCTACGACCTGCTGCGGGAGAGCCTCGACGTCCCTGTGGTGCTCGCCCATTCCCGCTTCATCGCTATCGACCGAGCGAGGAGGGACGCCGAGCTGCTCGAGCTTCTCGGCAGGGACGGCCACCGCCCCCGGTCGTATATCGTCGTGGGTACCCAGGTCGTCGAGCAGTCGCTGGATATCGACTTCGACGTCATGGTGAGCGACATCGCCCCCGTTGACCTCGTGCTTCAGCGCATGGGGCGGCTCCACCGCCACCGCCGGGGTCCTGGGGAGCAGGAGCGACCGCCGGCGCTCCGCGAGGCCCGGTGCATCCTCACAGGGGCTGCCTGGGACGCCGATCCGCCGGTCTTCTCCCGTGGGGTCGCCCTGGAGGGTGGCGCCGGCGTCTATGAAGCGGCCCTCCTGTATCGGACGGTGCTCGCCATCCGCGAGCGCGTGAGAGCGGCGGGTTCCATCTCCCTTCCCGGGGACATCGCGCCGCTCGTCGACGAGGTCTACGGCTTCTCGGACGCCCGCGTCACGGTGCCGGTGCCGTGGCGCCAGGCCTACGACGAGGCGGTCCGAAAGTATCGTGAGCACGAGGAGGAGCGCGAGCAGCGGGCGGAGGCCTGGAGGCTCTCTCGGTTCGGTCGGCGTCAGAGGGCCGGGCTCACCGGGTGGATGGACAGGCCGCTGTCGCTGACCGACGACACCGGCAGGCAGGCCGTGCGCGACGGCGGCGTCGGCGTGGAGGTCGTCCTGCTCCAGCGGGTCGACGGCGGGCTGCGGCTTCTGCCCTGGGTCGCAGCCGGGCAGGGTGTGGGTCCGGACCTCGTGGACGAGTCCGGCGAGCCCGTGGAGGAGGCCTGCCGCGTGGCCGCCACCTGCACGGTCGCACTCCCGGACTGGGTGTGTGCCGACGCGGGGCTCGTCCGCGCGCTCGAGGAATGCACCTTCTCCTCCGGGCTCGCTGACTCCCCGTGGCTGCAGGGGTGCCTGGTGGCGGGTCTCGACGGGGATGGCGTCGCGGAGTTCTCCTCTCATCAAGGGAAAAATGGATCGAAAAGAGACAAAGGAACCATTAAGCTGAAATATACCCGTAACCGTGGATTGGAGGTCTTCCATGGCACCAGAGACTGAGGGAAGGAGAGGCCCGGTCGGGTCACCATCCTTCAACCTCGTCGACGAGGGGTGGGTCCCGGTGACACTGCTCGACGGCAGCGAGGCGGAGCTCTCCCTCCGGGAGGTGTTCCAGAGGGCGAAGGAGGTCCGCTGTCTCTCGTGCGAGCTCCCGACGATGGACCTCGCGGTCCTGCGGATGCTCCTCGCCGTGACGGAGCGCGCCCTGGCGCTTCGCTACGACGAGTACGACGAGGAGGACCCTGTCGGGTTGTGGGCGCTCTACTGGAACGCCGGGGAGCTCCCGCTCGACCTCATCGAGGAGTACCTCGACACCTGGCACGACAGGTTCGGCCTCTTCGACGGCGAGCGCCCCTTCATGCAGGTGCCCGGGCTGACGGCGACGAACGGGAAGGTGGCCGACGCCCGCAAGCTGCGGAGCGCGTCCGAGAACAAGGCGCAGCTCTTCCCCATGGCCCTCGAGAGCGGGGAAGGCCGCGTGCGCTGCTCGCCGGAGGCGCCCCTGAGCATGGGGCCCGGCGAGGCCGCCCGATGGCTTCTCCACGTGCAGGCCTTCGACACGGGCGGCATCAAGACCGGCATGGTCGGCGACCCCAAGGTCAAGGGCGGGAAGAGGCACGGCTCGTCTCCCGGGTGGCTCGGCAACGTCGGCCCCGTCTACGTGGAGGGAGGCAGCCTCCTGGAGACCCTGCTGCTCAACCTCCACCTGGGCAGGTCCTCGGGGGACGCCGACACCCTGTTCGACCCCGACGACCTGCCGGCCTGGGAGCGGGAGCCCGACGGGTGGTCGTCCGAGCGCGTGCCGTCCGGCTTCGCCGACGTCTACACCTGGCAGTCCCGCAGGGTCCGACTGGCACCGGACGAAGAGGGGAGGGTCACGGGGGTCGTCCTCACCTACGGGAACCCGCTCGACTACGTGAACCGCCAGGAGCTCGAGCCCATGTCGTCCTGGAGGAGGAGCAAGGACCTGGAGAAGCGGCGCCAGGAGGCGGTGGTGTACGTCCCCGTGCGGCACGACCCCTCCCGGGCCTTCTGGAGAGGCCTCGAGAGCCTCCTGCCCTCCTCGGACGGGTCGGCCGACAGCCTGATGCCCGGGGTGCTGAGGTGGCTAGGCGCCGTGTCGGCCGACCCCGACGTCCGCCTCTCCAAGGACACGGTGCTGAGGGTCCACGCCGTGGGTCTCGTCTACGGGACCCAGAACGCCTGCGTGACCGATTCCGCCGACGACGCCCTCGGCATCCCCGTGGCCCTGCTCGACCCGTCGAACGAGGCGCTCGTCGCGCTGGTGAGGCACTGCGTCGGCAAGACCCAGGAGGCCGTGCTGACCTTCGGCTGGCTGGGGTCGGACCTCGCGAAGGCCTCCGGCGGCGGCCCTGACCCGTGCAAGGCGGCTGCGGCCTCCGCGCGCTCCGAGGCGTACTTCGACCTCGGGCAGCGGTTCACCCTCTGGCTCGGCTCCCTGGGTATCGGGACCGACCCCGTGCGGGCGAGGGACGCATGGTTCGACACGGCACGGCGCGCGCTCCTGTCGCTGGCCTCCCGGTACCTCTCGTCAGTGGACGACCGCGCCCTCGTGGGCCGCAAGGTCGACGACCGGTGGTGCAGCGCCGTCGTCGCGGAGCGGACTTTCATCAACCGTCTGGGGAAGGTGCTTCCCCGCGACACCAACGAGAAGGAGGTCGACGGTGGCGACAAGTGATTACCTCAGGCAGAGGGCGGCGTTGGCGTCCTACGTCGCACGGCGCGTGGGGCGCCTCCAGAAGGGGCTGACCGCCTCGTCCGAGGTCCGACGCGAGCTCGCGCAGCTCCGCCGTGCCGCCGGGACGACGCCCGGGTCCACGCCGGAGACGTGGGAGATGGAGTTCGGTGGCCTTCCCGAGGACCTGGTGGGGAAGGGCGCCCAGGCCTCGACCGGCGAGTGGGCCACCCACATTGCCCTGACGCTCTACGCGGCCCACCAGCAGTCCCAGAGCGCCCCCATGCACGTTGCCGGCAGGGACCACGGGCTCGGGAGGGCGGTCAGGCGCCTCGAGCTCGAGGACCGGCGGGAGAAGGAGGTGCCCGAGGGCGAGAGGCCCGCCATGCCGCGGCGCTTCGCCTCCCTCCTGGCCGCCTCGGAGCCCGACGCCCTCTCCCACCATGGACGGCAGGTCGTCAAGCAGCTGAGGGCCCATGGCATACCGCTCGACTACGGCGAGCTCGCCGGTGACCTGTTCGGGGTGCTGAGCCCCTACCACCGCGACGAGGTGCGTCTCGAGTGGTGTCGCCAGTTCGTACGTCCGATGACGCAGGACGGCGACGCCGCTGCACCCGCCGAGACGGAAGACAGCAAGTAGAAGAGGAGACACAGAGATGGCACAGCACGACAGGCTCTTCATCGACATCCACGCCCTTCAGTCCGTCCCGCCGAGCAACATGAACCGCGACGACACGGGCAGCCCCAAGACCGCGCGGTTCGGAGGGGCCACGCGGGCCCGTGTCTCGAGCCAGGCATGGAAGCACGCCATGCGCGAGGAGTTCGCCGACCTCCTTCCCGAGGACGAGGTCGGCTGCCGCACCCAGCGCGCCGTCGACCTCGTGGCCGACGCTGTGGCTGCCCTCGTGCCCGACATCCCCGCGGACGACGCCATGAAGGGGGCCGTGGCCGCCCTCTCCGCCACCGGTATCAAGGTGGCAAAGACCGGCGAGACCGGCTACCTCCTGTTCATCAGCCCCCGTCAGGTCACTGCCCTGGCGGAGCTCGCCGTCGCGGCCCTCGAGGGCGACGGGAGCGTCGACAAGACGGAGGCCAAGCGCGTCCTCAACCCCAAGGAGAGCCCCAACCTCACCTCAGTGGACATCGCGCTCTTCGGCCGCATGGTGGCAGACGGCCCCGACCTCAACGTCGACGCCGCGGCCTCGGTCGCCCATGCCCTCGGCGTGGGCCGGGCCGACACAGAGTTCGACTACTTCGTGGGCATGGACGAGCTCCAGCCCGAAGAGAAGTCCGGCGCCGCCATGATCGGCACCGTGGAGTACCTCTCGTCGCTCCTCTACCGCTACGCCACGGTCGACGTCGCCCACTTGTACGAGAACCTCGGCTCCGAGGAGGTCGCCCGCCAGGCCGTGGAGGCCTTCCTCAGGGCCTTCGTCACGTCCATGCCCCGGGGCAAGCAGGCCACGTTCGCCAACCGCACGCTCCCTGCCGCCGTGGTGGTGGAGCTCCGCCGCACGCAGCCGGTGAGCCTTGTGGCGGCCTTCGAGCAGCCCGTGGTGCCGCTCGGTTCCAAGGGTGAGCGCGAGGTGGCCTGCGAGCGCCTGGTGGAGTACGAGGAGGTGGTCGACTCCGCGTTCGGCGAGGCGCCCCTCGCCACCTACGTCGTCCTCGGCGCCCCCGGCACCGAGGCGCTGAAGGGGCTCCCCGGCGCCGAGGCCGCCACACTCGACGGCATGCTCGAGGCCGTGGGCTCAGAGGTGGCGGAATACGTCGCCGGCCTCGAGGGTCGTGACTGAGCATGGGGTACGTCCTGTTGAGGCTCGCCGCGCCCCTGCAGTCGTGGGGCGTCGGGAGCAAGCACGTGTGGCGCAAGACGGCCGACCAGCCGAGCAAGAGCGGCGTCGTGGGCCTCGTGGCCGCCGCCCTCGGCCGCAGGCGCACCGACCCCGTGGACGACCTTGCGCGGTTCGGCTTCGCGGTGCGCATCGACCAGCCCGGCCTCTACGAGCGCGACTACCAGACGGCCAAGAGGAGGGTGTTCGACCCTGGGTCGCAGAGGTGGGTTCCGAGCAAAAGGGACAAGGACGCCTGGGTGGTCGAGCGCTTCTACCTTGCCGACGCCATCTTCGTCGCCGGGCTCGAGACGCCCGACGACCGCGTCGCCGAGGTCGAGGACGCGCTGCTCCACCCGGCGTTCCCGCTCTACCTGGGGCGGAGGTCGTGCCCTCCCTCCCAGAAGGTCCTGCTCGAGGCGGGCGAGGGGGATATGGTCGGGCGTCTCCGCGAGGTCCCCTGGCAGGCGACGAGGGGGCAGCTCCTCCGCTCCAAGGGCGGCGACGCCCGGGTGGAGGTGCCGGTGCTCCTGGACGAGGAACTCTCCCAGGGCGAGGCAGTCTCCGTGGAGACGGTCGACGACGTCCCGGTCAGCTTCTCCCAGGCGGCCCGGCTCTACAGCGCGCGTCGTGTGGTCCGCGAGCTCTGGCGGGTCACAAATCCGCACTATGACGGCCCGGGTGCCGACCACGATCCCATGGCGCTTCTCGGAGAGGGGTGAGGGTCATGTACATGACACGGTTTCCCATCAACCTGACGCTCCGCGAGTCGCGGGCCATGCTCGCGTCGCCGTACCGGCTCCATGCCGCCGTCGCAGGGAGCTTCCCGCCCGGCCACGCCAGCGAGGGCCGCGTGCTGTGGCGCGTCGACGCGGCGCCCGAGGGAGGCAGGAACCTCCTCATCGTGAGCCCCGAGGTCCCTGACCTCCGCGGCCTCAACGAGCAGATCGGCTGGGAGAGCCCCCGGTGGCTCACGGCGGACTACGCACCGTTCCTCGCCTCCATCAAGGTGGGCCAGGTCTACCGCTTCCGCCTCAGGGCCAACCCCGTGGTCAGCCGCCCGGGGATCAGGGGCGGCTCCGGCCGCTCGAAGCGCATCGCCCACCTGACGCCGCTCCAGCAGGAGGCGTGGCTCGTCGGTGCCGCCGCCTTCGAGAGCGCCGGCAAGGAGGTGCCCGAGCTCTTCCCCCGGAGCCCCACGACAAGGGCCGGGCGTGCGGGTTTTGCCGTCGAGACCGACCCGCAGACCGGGTTGTTCCGCCTTCGCGTCTCGGACTCCCGGAAGGAGCGCTTTTCCGCGGGGAGGTCGGGGAGGCAGATCACCCTGAGCACCGCCGTGTACGACGGCGTCCTCCGGGTGACCGACGAGAAGGCCCTCCGCCATGCGCTCGTGTCCGGCATCGGCCGTGCGAAGGGCTTCGGCTGCGGCCTTCTGACGCTCTCGCGTCTGCAGCCCGATGGCTGAGCCGTTGCCCGGTGCGCGTAAGCCCACGCTGCACGAGCTGCCCACCGTCAAGGACCGCATCACGTTCCTCTATGTGGAACGCTGCCTCGTGAACCGCCGGGACAGCGCGCTCTCCTTCGAGGACGTCTGCGGGACCGTGCTCGTCCCCGGCGCCTGCCTCGGCGTGCTGATGCTGGGGCCTGGAAGCAATGTCACCCATCGCGCCGTCGAGTTGGCGGCCGACACAGGGACGTGCCTTCTGTGGGTGGGGGAGCGGGGCGTCCGCTACTACGCGGGCGGGCGCCCCCTCGCCCGTACGGCGCGGCTTGCCATGCGGCAGGCTCAGCTGGTGAGCAACGTGCGGTCGCGCATCGCCGTGGCCCGTGCCATGTACCAGATGCGCTTTCCGGACGAGGACGTCTCCGGTCTCACGATGCAGCAGCTCCGTGGGAGGGAGGGCGCCCGCGTGAGGGGTGTGTACCGGGCCTGTTCCAAGGAGTACGGGGTCCCCTGGAAGGCGCGCTCCTACGACCCGGACTCGTTCGAGGATGCAACGCCCGTGAACCAGGCTCTCTCCGCCGCCCACGCGTGCCTGTACGGGGTGGCCCACTGCGTGGTGACGGCCTTGGGCTGCTCGCCTGCGCTGGGCTTCGTCCATACGGGACACGACCGGTCGTTCGTCTACGATTTCGCCGACCTCTACAAGGCGGACGTCACGATACCCATCGCGTTCTCCGTAGCCGCGGAGGGGCCGGAGGATATCGGTGCCGAGACGCGCCGGCGTGTGCGGGACGCGTTCTCCTCAGGACATATCCTCGAGCGCATGGTGCACGACCTGCAGTGGCTGCTGCTGCCTCATGACGGGACGGAGCCGATTGCCGAGGCCGAGGTCCTGAGCCTGTGGGACGACCGGGTGGGAGAGGTCTCCGCAGGCACCGCATACGGGGACGTCGAGTAGAGGTCGGAGCCTGCGGGGGTGGCCCATGGTCGTGATCGTGCTGGAGAAGTGCCCGCTCTCGCTGAGGGGCGACCTCAGCAAGTGGATGCTGGAGGTGAGTCTTGGCGTCTACGTGGGCAAGGTGGGGGCACGGGTGCGCGACGCGCTATGGGAGCGCGTGTGCGCCGAATGCAAGGGCGGTCGGGCGACCATGGTCTACTCCGCGCGCAACGAGCAGGGGCTGGAGTTCCGCACGCACAACAGCCGGTGGAAGCCTGTCGACTTCGACGGGCTGAAGCTGATCATGAGGCCGAATGCGGGGTCCCCGGACCCGGCGCCTCCGAAGGCGACGGTCGGGCGACGGCGGCCGAGGGGCGCCCGTCCCCAGCGGCTCGACCTGGCCGATTACGCGGTCGTCGACGTGGAGACCACCGGTCTGGATCCCGGTGTCGACGAGATCGTGGAGGTCGGGGCGCTGGTCGTGCGTGGCGGTGTGGTGACGGGTCGGTTCTCTGCCGTCGTGCGACGCGGGGCCCCGGTGCCTGACAACGTGTTGCGGCTGACCGGCATCTCCGCCGAGGAGCTCTCGAAAGGGGAAGAGCTGGAGGATGTGCTTGAACGATTCGGGGATGTCGTAGGCCTCCTGCCTTGGGTCGGGTTCAACGTTGGCTTCGACCGCGACTTCATCAACGCCGCGTGCGACGTGTGCGGGGCGGAGCCCTTTGAGAACCAGGTCGTCGACGTGCTGCGGCTGGCGAAAAAGACGCTCCCGCGGCTCCCGCGCCACCGGCTCGAGGATGTGGCCGAGTACCTGGGGGTCTCGACGGAAGGGCGGCACCGCGCGTTGAGGGACTGCGAGATCACGC
>CBCSOI010000006.1:0-18889 GCA_965141595.1 uncultured Atopobiaceae bacterium
CCACCTCGAGGTCATGCGCGAGCTCGCCACGATGTTCTCCGACGCCTCCCGCATCGAGGCCATCGCGACCGCGCCCGACGCGGACGCCGTCTACGCGGAGTTCGTCGGCGACGCCAAGGCGTCGCTCTAACAGGCACCGCCCGGCCCGCGGGCCGGTACGGCATAGGAAACGTGTAAGGAACCATCGCAAACAGAAAGGAGACGGATGATGGCAGTGCTCGACTTCATCGTCAACATCCTGTCCACACCGGCGATCCTCGTCGGCCTCCTCTCGCTCATCGGCCTCGTGCTCCAGAAGAAGCCCGTCGAGGACGTGGTGAGCGGCACCATCAAGACCATCGTGGGCTTCCTGGTGCTCTCCGCCGGCGCCGCCTACCTCCAGAGCGGCTCGCTCCTCGCCTTCGGTGAGCTCTTCAACTACGCCTTCAACATGCAGGGCGTCGTTCCCAACAACGAGGCCGTCGTGTCCATGGCCCTCAAGGACTTCGGTCAGGCCACGGCCATCATCATGTGCCTGGGCATGGTGCTCAACATCGTGCTCGCCCGCTTCTCCCGCATGCCCTACATCTTCCTCACCGGCCACCACACGCTGTACATGGCCTGCATGCTCGCCGTCGTGCTCTCCATCGGCGGCCTCGAGGGCTGGGGCCTCTACATCGCCGGCGGCTGCGTGCTCGGCCTGATCATGGTGCTCTCCCCGTTCTTCTGCCAGTTCACCTTCCGCAAGGTCACCGGCACCGACTCCATCGCCCTCGGCCACTTCGGCGGCATCGGCTACGCCATCTCCGGCTGGGTGGGCAAGTTCTTCGAGGGCAGCACCTCCACCGAGGACATCAACTTCCCCAAGCGACTCACCTTCCTGCGTGACACCGTCGTCTCCATCTCCATCACCATGATGGTGTTCTTCATCGTCGTTACCGGCGTGGCCGTGGGCCGCGGCATCCTCGACGCCGACCCCACCCAGTTCCAGTACCTGAACGAGCTCCTCAACGTCGGCACCGAGACCCACACCAACTGGCTCGTCTGGGCCCTGACCTCTGGCATGGCCTTCGCCGGCGGCGTGTACATCATCCTCTCCGGCGTGCGCCTGGTCGTCGGCGAGATCGTCCCCGCCTTCAAGGGCATCGCCACCAAGCTCGTGCCCGGCGCCGTGCCCGCCATCGACTGCCCCGTCGCGTTCCCCTATGCCCCCAACGCCGTCATCATCGGCTTCCTGGTCTCCTTCGTGGCCGGTATCGTGGGCCTCGTGATCCTCGGCGCCATCAACGCCTCCATCGTGCCCGTCGCCCTGATCCTCCCCGGCGTCGTCCCCCACTTCTTCTGCGGCGCCACCGCCGGTGTCTTCGGCAACGCCCGCGGCGGCATCAAGGGCTGCGTGGCCGGCTCCTTCGTGCACGGCCTGCTCATCACCTTCCTGCCGGCCCTGTGCATGCCCGTCTTCACCGCCCTCGGCTTCACCAGCGCCACCTTCTCCGACTTCGACTTCTCCATCCTCGGCATCGCCTTCGGCAACCTCGCCCAGGTGCTGCCCGGTTGGCCGCTCCTCGTCATCTGCGTGGCCTGCTACCTGGCGCCCATCGTCTTCAACCTCGTGGCGCCCAAGAAGGTCGAGGAGGCCAAGTAAGGCTTCCTGCCCGTGCACTCCCGGCGGGGGCGGCTTGAGCCTCACCGGCGCGGAAGGCGCCCCCGCCGATTTCTCCACATCGTCGACGTATCAACGTCCCACGATGGAACCCGTACCTACCACCCGGCGCCCTCGGGCGCAGAAAGCGGAAAGGATCTCACCATGGCCATTTCCAAGATCATGTGCGCCTGCGGCTCCGGCCTCGGCTCCAGCCTGATGGTCCAGATGAACATCGACGACGTCCTGGCCGAGCTCGGCCGCACCGACGTCACGGTGGACCACACCACCATCTCCGACGTCCAGCCCGGTGCCGCCGACCTCTTCGTCATCGGCCGCGACCTCGAGAACTTCGTCAACGACATCCCCGAGGAGCAGAAGGTCGTTCTCGTGAACATCGTCGACAAGAACGAGCTGCGCGACAAGCTCAAGGCGAAGTTCGACGCCGAGTAGGCGCGGGCACCCCATCACCCACAACGCAGGATCAGTGCGGTCCCTGATCTGGACCGCGACTACCTGATGAGAGCCCCAGGCGGGCGGCCCTCCAGGACCGCCCGCCTTTGCTATCTAAAGAAAGGAGACACGATGCAGGCAGAAGAGCTGGAGCGCGTGAACGTGCTCGCGGCCAAGATCCGCCGCGACGTGCTCGAGATGCTGCTTCCCCTGGGCTCCGGCCACCTCGGAGGGTCCATGTCCATCGCGGACCTCATGGCCCTCCTCTACGGCAAGGAACTCGCCTTTGACCCCGAGAACCCCCGCTGGGAGGGGCGCGACCGCGTGGTCCTCTCCAAGGGCCACGCCGGCCCCGCCTGGTACGCGGCCCTCGCCGAGAGCGGGTTCTTCGACCGTGACATGCTGTTCACGCTCAACCAGGCCCACACCGACCTGCCGAGCCACCCCGACCGCCTCAAGACCCCGGGTGTGGACATGACCACCGGCTCCCTCGGCCAGGGCTGCTCCACCGCCGCGGGCATCGCCTACGCCAACCGCCTCAAGGGCTCCGACGCCTACACCTACCTCATCGTGGGCGACGGCGAGCTCAACGAGGGCCAGTGCTGGGAGGCGTTCCAGTTCATCGCCCACAACCGCCTCAACCGCTGCATCGTCATCATCGACGACAACAAGAAGCAGCTCGACGGCTACACGAGGGATGTCATGAACCCCTTCGACATCGCCGAGAAGATGCGCGCCTTCGGCTTTGCCACCCAGCGCGTGAACGGCCAGGACGTCGTGGCCCTGGACGCCGCCATCACCTGCGCGAAGCACACCGAGGACTCCGCCGTGGCCATCGTCATGGACACTGTGAAGGGCGCCGGAATCCCGTACTTCGAGCAGCTCATGAACAACCACTCCGTGAAGTTCGACGCCGAGGCCACGGCAGCCGCCGAGCAGGCCATCGCCGAGCTCGAGGCCGTCATCGAAGGGAGCCGAGCCTGATGTTCACCCTCGCCAAGGACCGTTCCCAGATGGGACCCGAGCTCCGCTCCGTGGTGGTCTCCACCCTCCAGGGGCTCATGGCCGAGCGCGACGACGTGGTGGCCCTCGAGGCCGACCTCGGCGGCGCCAGCGGCTTCACCAAGATCGCGGCCACCAACCCCGACCGCTTCGTGCAGTGCGGCATCGCCGAGGCCGACATGATGGGCATCGCCGCCGGCATGTCCTCCGAGGGGTTCGTGCCGTTCTGCCACACCTTCGGGCCCTTCGCCACCCGCCGCGCCTTCGACCAGGTGTTCCTCTCCGGCGCCTACGCCGGCAACACCCTCAACATCTACGGCTCCGACCCCGGCTTCACCGTGGCCACCAACGGCGGCACCCACACCACCTACGAGGACGTCGCGCTCATGCGCACCATCCCCGGGGCCGTGGTGGCCGACGCCGCCGACGCCGTGCAGATGGGCTGGATCGTCCGCGAGTTCGCAGGGCTCGGCACCGGCGTGCACTACGTGCGCGGCAACCGCAAGGCCGTCCGCGACGTCTACGCCCCCGGCTCGACCTTCGAGATCGGCCGCGGCAACGTGGTCCGTCCCGGCGACGACGTGCTCGTGGTGAGCGCGGGCCAGCTGGTCTCCGACGCGCTGGACGCCGCCGAGGCGCTGGCCGACCGGGGCGTCTCCGTCGAGGTGGTGGACATGTTCTGCATCAAGCCGCTGGACGTGGACCTGCTCGTCTCCGAGGCCGCCGGCAAGAAGGCCGTCGTGGTCTTCGAGAACCACAACGTCATCGGCGGCCTGGGCTCCGCCGTCGCCGAGGTCATGGCCGAGCGTGCCATCGGCGTGCCGCTCGTGCGCCACGGCGTGGAGGAGCGCTTCGGCCAGGTGGGTCCCGCTGGGTTCCTGCAGGCGGAGTACGGCCTGACCGCCGACGCCCTCGTGGCCACGGTCGCCGAGGCGCTGGCCTAGCTGTCCGCCGCACGAGATGTGACAAAGGCGCCTGGCCCGTCTGTCACTTCGCCTATTCAATAGCTGATAACAAGAGTTGGAAAGGGGACAGGTCCCGTGAACCTGAACGCGTTGATCGACCACACCATCCTCAAGGCGACCGCCACCCGCGACGACGTCGCCCGCCTCTGCGACGAGGCCATCGAGCACGGCTTCGCCTCGGTGTGCGTGAACACCTGCTGGGTGCCCATGGTGGCCGAGCGCCTCGCCGGCACCCCCGTGAAGACCTGCTGCGTAGTGGGCTTCCCCCTGGGCGCCATGGCCACCGACCCCAAGGCCTACGAGGCCAAGTGGGCCGTGGAGAACGGCGCCGACGAGGTGGACATGGTCCTCAACGTGGGCTGGCTGCTCGAGGGCGCCGACGACGCCGTGCGCGAGGACATCGCCGCCGTGGTCCGCGCCTCCCGGGGCCGCTGCGTCAAGGTCATCCTCGAGACCTGCTACCTCGACGACGCGCAGGTGGAGCGCGCCTGCCGCCTCTCCGTGGAGGCCGGGGCCGCGTTCGTGAAGACGAGCACCGGCTTCGGCACCGGCGGCGCCACCGTGCACGACGTGGCGCTCATGCGCGCCACCGTGGGCGACGCGGCCAAGGTCAAGGCCTCGGGCGGCATCCACACCGCCGAGGAGGCCGCCGCCATGGTGGAGGCCGGTGCCGACCGCATCGGCACCAGCTCCGGCATCGCCATCGTCGCGGGTTAGGCCGCGGTCACGACCGCTCGGCCGTCCGCCGGCCCGGGCGGCCTCTTCAACCAATCAAGCTGGGTACCAACGTCGTGACCCGGCACTTCCGAGAAGGGACATCCCATGAAGTTCTTCATCGACACCGCCGATCTCGAGCAGATCAAGACCGCCTACAGCTGGGGCTGCGTCGCCGGCGTGACCACCAACCCCTCCCTCTACGCCAAGACCGGCGGCAAGCTCGCCGACTTCGAGGCCCACATGGTCAAGATCGCCGAGGCCTGCCCCGACGTGCCTGTGTCCGCCGAGTCCACCGCCACCACCACCGAGGAGATGGTGGCCGAGGGCCTGCGCCTGGCCGCCCTCGCCCCCAACATCGTGGTGAAGCTGCCCATCTGCGCCGAGAGCCTCGCCGCCACCAAGGAGCTCAAGAAGCACGGCGTCGACGTCAACATGACGCTCATCTTCTCCATCCCGCAGGCCCTCATGGCCTGCTCCGCCGGCGCCCGCTACGTCTCCCCGTTCGTGGGTCGCTTCGACGACATCGCCGAGGACGGCGTTGAGCAGCTCTCCGGCATCGTGACCGCCGTCAAGAACTACTACGGCCCCGAGCACACCGAGATCATCGCGGCCAGCCTCCGCACCCCCAACCACGTGGCGCAGGCCGCCCTCCTCGGCGCCGACATCGCCACCGTGCCCTTCGCCGCCATGGAGAAGTGCCTGCACCACCCGCTGACCGACGCCGGCCTGGCCGCCTTCGAGGCCGACTGGGCCAAGGTGTCCGCCGCGGAGTAGGACGGCTGCTGGGGGCCGGGGGCAGCACCCTGGCGGCACCACCCAACTGGCACTACCCCCCCCCAACTGGCACCTGAATGCGATTGAGGGCGACTTCCAGCGCGGAAACGTGCCGGAAGTCGCCCTCATCCATGTTCAGGGAGTCGAAATCCGCCCCCAATCGCGTTCAGGTGCGGAGAAGGGTGTCCTCAATCGCGTTCAGGTGCGGGAGAAGGGTGCACCAAGTAGCCACTTGGCGCAGGATTGGGGCACCCCGGGCCGCCGAGAGGTGCACCAAGTAGCTACCTGGTGCACCCGGGGCTGTGGCACCCGCCCTCATCCGCGTGCGGGTGCCGGTGTTGGCGCGGCCCCGGCACCGGGTGTGACAGCCAAGGTGCCCGACCAAAGTGACACCCCGAGAGCCCGACCAAAGTGACGGCTGCTCAGTAGCCCAGGGCCTGCAGCACGAACATCACCACGGTGAGGGCCGCGATGACGCCGATGGTCGCCCACGTGATCCCCGTCCACACGCGGCCGTTGACGTAGCGGCCCATGATCCTGCGGTCGCTGGCGATGCGCACCATGTAGACCATGAGCACCGGGAGCAGCACGCCGTTGACCACCTGCGCGGCCATCATGATGCCGAAGAGGTCCACGTCGGGGATGAGCACCACGCCGGCCGACAGGCAGATGATGGCGGTGATGATGCCGCGATACACCGGCGCCTCGCCCCAGGTGTGGTCGGCGCCGTGCTCCCAGCCGAAGGCCTCGCACACGGCGCTCGAGGTGATGCCCGGCAGCACGGAGGCGGCCAGCACCGAGGCACCCACGAGCCCCAGGCCGAAGAGCTTCTCGGCGTAGGCACCGGCGATGGGCACGAGGGCCTGGGCCGCCTGGGCGGCGTCGTCCACGGCGATGCCCGCCGGGTGCAGGGTCACGCCGGTGGCCACGATGATGAACCAAGAGATAATCGAGGCCAGGATGGCGCCCGTGGCGGTGTCGATGCGCTGGAAGGGGATCTCTGAGGCGCCCACGTTCTTGTCCACCACGTTGGACTGCGCGAGGAAGATCATCCACGGCGCGATGGTGGTGCCGATGTTTGCCACGAGCAGGCTCAGGTACTCGGGCGTGGCCTGGAGCCGGGGCACGAGGGTGGCGTTGAGGGCGTCGCCCCAGTCGGGGCCAACCATGAAGCCGGCCACCACGTAGGTGATGAACACGCAGCAGATGGCCAGCAGCACCTTCTCGATGCGCTTGTAGCTGCCGCTCATGGTGAGCAGCCAGATGACGATGGCCGCCGCCGGCACGGATACCGTGGCCGGGATGCCGAACAGCGCCATGCCGCTGGCGATGCCGGCGAACTCGGACAGCGTGACCATGGTGTTGGAGACGAGCAGCGCGAGCATGGCGAAGGCCGAGAGGCGCACGCCGAACTGCTCGCGGATGAGGCTGGCGAAGCCCTTGCCGGTGACGCAGCCCATGCGGGCGGCCGTCTCCTGCACCACGATCATGAGGAACCCCATGATCGGCACGGTCCAGAGCTGGCCGAAGCCGAAGAGGGCGCCTGCGTTGGAGTAGGTGGCGATGCCGCCGGCGTCGGTGCCGGAGAGCGCGGCGATGAGGCCGGGGCCCATGGCGGCGAGCACGGTGCCCACGCGCATGGCGCGGCCGCCGTCGCGGCCCTTGTCGGGGGTGGTCTGCGGGGACTGGTCCCGCTTCCTGAGGGCGGCCACGGGTTACCCCTGGACCCAGATTATGGGCAGCGCCACGGCGCAGAACACCGCGATGGCCACGAGCAGGGCGCAGATGCGCAGCGAGAGGCGCGAGACGTCCTTGCCGCGGTCGTCGCGCACGCGGAGCACCCGCAGGTAGATAGGCGCTGTGACGTAGCTCACGAGCGACGCTGCCGCGGCGGCCCAGAAGCCGTCGAGCAGGGCGGCGGTGGCCGGCGCCTGGGGCACGAGCTCGCCGAACCCGGCGGCCACGAGCACCACGAGGGCCAGGTACACGAGGGCGATGCCCAGGCCGCGTGCGATGAAGGCGCCGGTGGACGGGGCGTCCTCGTCGTCGGGGTCGAACTCGATGAAGAAGCCGACCACGTAGCCCACCATGTCGTCGGCCATGAGGAGGCAGACCGGCAGGGCCACCGACGCCACGAGGGCCGGCTCGCCGATGCCGAGCACGCCCCCGACGGCGGCCATGGCGCAGGCGCCCACCACCCACAGGAAGAACCACAGTTGGCTGCCGAGGAGCCACCGCAGGTCGTGGGTGGGTCGGTCGGGGTCGGAGTCGGAGCGGCCGCCGGCGAGCTGGAGGTCCTCCTCGTGCTCCTCCTCGAGGACGTCGAGGGCGTCGTCCACCGTGACGATGCCCACGATGCGGCGCTGGTCGGTGACCACGGGGATGGCGAGCAGGTTGTACTTGGAGATGGCCTCGGCCACGTCCTCCTGGTCGTCCTCGGGGTCGGCGCAGATGACGTCGGTCTCCATGATGGAGGAGAGGGTGGCCTCCATGGGCTCGATGAGCAGGGTGCGCAGGGAGAGCACGCCGAGGAGGCGGCGGTCGGCGTCGGTGACGTAGATGTAGTTGACGGTCTCGACCTCCTCGGTATCCACCGAGCGGATGGCCTCGATGGCGTCGCGCACCGTGGCGGTGGGGGGCAGGTCGATGAACTCGGAGGTCATGATGCGGCCGGCCGTGTCCTCGCGGTAACCCAGCAGCTGGCGGATGGCCTTCTCTTCCTTGACGCCCATGAGGCGCAGGAGCGTCTCGGCGCGCTCGTAGTCGAGCTCGCTCACGAGCTCCGCGGCGTCGTCAGGGTCCATCTCGGAGAGCATGCGCGAGGCGTCGGCCGCGTTCATCTCGTCCATGATCTCGGCGGCCATCTCGTCGTCGTCGAGCTCGGCCATGGCCTCGGCGGCCTGGGCGTCGTCGAGCTGGGCGAAGACCTGGCCGCGGAGGCGCGGGTCGAGCTGCTCGAGGATGTCGGCGATGTCGGCGGGGTGCATGTCGTCGAGGGTCTTGTGGCTCACGTTGAGCTGCACGTCGGAGAGCTCGCGGTCGAGGAGGTCCATGTAGCTCCAGGCGATGATCTTCTCGGGGAGCTCGTGCCCCAGGGCGCGGGCCGCCTTGACCACGAGCGACTCCAGGCGCGGGGAGAGGCCGCGCAGCACGCCGCGGGCGCCCACCTCGGCGCCGAGGAGGCGCAGCTGGGACGAGCCGGAGTCGGAGAGCTTGAGGTCGTTCACGCGCACCACGCGCAGGCCGCGGGTGTCCACGATCTGCTTGTTCATGAGGTCCCGGTTGATGAGGACCTCCTCGGGCTGCAGGTAGGAGAAGCGGATGTCGGTGGCGGGCACCTTGAGGCGCACGGCGTCGCCGTCGAAGTCCTCCACGTACTTGCGCCAGCTGATCATGAACGGCGTCTTGCCCGGGCCCACGAAGGCCAGGGAGGTGACCCGGGGGAAGACCTCGCCGGTGGCGATGCCCAGGTCGTTGACGATGCCGACCTGCTCGCCCTCGGAGTCGACGACGGGAAGGCCCAGCATCTGGGACAGGTAGATCATGCGTGCTCCTTCGTGGTCCAGGGTCTCGCCCTGTCACGGTGCCGCCCGTGGGCGGCCGGACACCCCTCGCCCGGTGTCCGAACGGTCTCGGAGGCACGCGGGAGGGGTCATCGACTGCGAGGTCGAGGTTTCATCGATGTCCCTTCTCATGTAGTGAGGCTGCCGGCCCGTTGCCGGCACAGACGGTTCGTAGTATAGCCGCCCGGACCGTGGGTCAGAGGGCGGGTTTTGGGTCGTGTGCCCATCGTTTGTGGGAGTTCGGGGCGCCGCGGGACAAATGCGATAAAGTCGGACAAAACAATACGAGAACAACGACAAAGGGGGTGCCCGATGTTTCTCCAAGAGCGGCAGAACGCCATCGCCGACCTCATCGCCGGGCAGGGCCGCGTGGCCGTGGCCGACCTTGCGGCGCGCTTCGACGTGAGCGAGGACTGCATCCGCAAGGACCTCAAGCAGCTGGTGGAGGAGGGGCGTGCCAAGAAGGTCTACGGCGGCGCCATCCGCCCGGAGGCGGCGCCCGAGCGCGTGGTGCTCAACCGCGTGGACACCAACGCGGACGACAAGCGTGCCATCGCCGAGTGCGCCTACGCCCTGATCGAGCCCGGGGACACGGTGTTCCTCGACGTCTCGTCCACGAACCACTACCTCGCGCAGCTCCTGGCGGCAGGGGATACCCGCTGCCAGGTGGTGTCTACCATGATCGACATCCTCCAGATCCTCGCCGCGAACCCGCTGGTCACGGCCGTTGGCACCGGCGGTACGGTCAACCGCGAGCTCAACGGCTTCGTGGGGGCGCGCACCGTGGAGGCGCTGGGGCCGCTGCGGTTCGACCGCGCGTTCATCGCCGCGCTGGGCGTGGACGCGGCGTCGGGCGACGTCCTCACGTTCGACGCCGACGACGGCATCGTGAAGCGCTGCGCCCTCGAGCGCTCGCGTGAGGCCTACCTGGTGGCCGACGCCGAGAAGTTCGGGGCCTGGGGCACGTACGCCTACGGCAACGTCCGCGACTTCACCGCGGTGATCACGGCCCCCGCCACCCCGGCGCTGGTGAGGTCGCTGGAGGAGGCCGGGGCCGTGGTGCTCTGAGCGGGGCTTCGCGACCTGGAGTCCGGGCGTATGCATCAGCTGGTTGGATGGCCTAGGTGCGCGTCTCGGGGGCTGGGGCTTTGCGGGTACAGCGCGCCTTGTCCCATCACCCGGACACTTCTGTCCCAATGGTCGGGCACTTCCGTCCCATTTCGCCCATTTCTTTGTTGATGATATGTGCGCACAGTAAGGGCGCTCGGTAAGAGCTTCTTGACGCAAAGGGCCCCTACTGAGTGAACGGTCGTTCGCCAAGGGGCCTCTGTTGGGCGGAAACCGTTCGCCAAGGGCCTCTCGACGCAAAATGCCCTTGGTGAACGCACGGCAGAGCCCACTTGCGTCAAGGGCGTCCTACTGTGCGGCCTTGCTGTGCGCGGGGCAGTGGCGCCTGGCCTATTCGTCACTTCGTGGGTTCCGACGGCTCGTTGTATCCGGGCGTTCGTTGTATCGAGGTGCGACCTGTCCGACCGTTCGTTTCATTGAATTCCATACAACGAAGCCGCGGACGGACCCTCAAGCCATACATCGAAGCCGCGGATGGGCGGCCGGCCACACATCGAAGCCGCAGATACAACGAACGCCTGAAAACCCCAGTCCCACCCCCTTCCAGCAAGCGTCCTCAGGCGGTGGAACTGCGGGGTCACATCCGTATGGCCCGGGCTTTGCATCAAAGGGGGCGACATCTCGGGCCGGGGTCTGAACCGCCGGATGCAGGCACGGCCCGAGCCGAGCCCCGTGATGCGGGGTGAGGGCCTCCCGGCCGGGAGGGCCTTGCATCGGCGTTGCGGTACATGGCCCCGGACTCCCCGAGGGGAAGGCCCCGGCGTGGAGGAGGTGTGGAGTCCTTCAGTCCGGCTTGTTCTTGTAGATAACACGACAAAATAGGATAAAGTAATAGCAAGTAATAAACCCAGCAGGGAGGACGCCATGCTCACCCAACGCACCCAGGCCATCAAGGACAGCCTCTTCGCACAGGAGCGCCCGATCGACCTCGAGCGCGCCACCCTCTATATGGAGAGCTACGGCGAGACCGAGGGCCAGCCCGCCATCCTGCGCCGCGCCCGCGCCCTCGTCCACCTGCTGGAGAACCACGAGATCGTGATCGACGGCCACGACCTGCTCGCTGGCAACCGCACCCGCGTGCCCCGCGCCGGCGTGGTCTCGCCCGAGATGAGCCCCTACTGGATCCTCGACGAGCTCGACGAGTTCGGCACCCGCCCGCAGGACCGCTTCTCCATCACCGAGGAGGACAAGGCCTACTACCGCGACGTCCTCTATCCCTTCTGGTGCGGCCGCAGCCTCAACGACTGGTACCGCGCACACGTGCCCGCCGAGGTGGCAGAGGCCCAGAAGACCCGCGTGTTCGCCGTCGCCCAGACCGACAAGGGCCAGGGCCACATCATCCCGGACTTCGAGGCCGTCATCAGCCGCGGCTGGGGTGCGCTCCTCGCCGAGGCCCGCGAGCACCTGGCCGCCGAGCCCGACAACGAGTTCTACCAGGCGGCCGTGATCGTGCTTGAGGGCACCGTGGCCTACATCCGCCGCTACGCCGAGGCCTGCCGCGCCCTGGCCGCCGGCGCCGACCCCGCCCGCGCCGAGGAGCTCTCCTCCATGGCCGCCATGCTCGACCACCTGGCCGAGGGCCCGGCCCGCGACTTCTACGAGGGCCTGCAGGCGCTGTGGCTCGCCGAGCTCGTCTTCGAGCACGAGTCCAACGCCAGCTCCATCTCGCTGGGCCGCGTGGACCAGTACCTCTGGCCCCTCTACCGCGCCTCCCAGGAGGCCGGCGCCGACCCCTCGTTCATCCGCGAGCTCATCCAGGACTTCTACCTCAAGTGCAACACCATCGTGTTCGTGCGCAGCACCGAGAGCGCCAAGTTCTTCGCCGGCTTCCCCTCCGGCTTCAACATCGTGGTGGGCGGCGTCGACGAGACCGGCCACGACTGCTCCAACGAGCTCTCCGAGCTGCTGCTCGACGTGCAGAACGACACCCGCCTGCCCCAGCCCAACCTCTCGCTCCGCATCCACTCCACCACCCCGGCGCGCCTGCTCCGCACCGCCGGCGAGGTGATCCGCCTGGGCGACGGCATGCCGCAGGTCTTCTCCGATGACGCCAACATCCTGTCGTTCGTCAACCGCGGCGTCTCCCTCGAGGACGCCCGCGACTACGGCGTGGTGGGCTGCGTGGAGCTGTCCATCCCCGGCCGCATGTACGGCCTGCACGACATCTCGATGTTCAACATGGTGCGCTGCATGGAGATCGCCCTGGCCGAGCACCCGGACGGCTTCGACACCTTCGAGGGGCTCGTCTCTGCCGTGGAGGCCGTCATCGACCGCTACGTGGCCCTCATGGTGGAGGGGTGCAACGTCTGCGACCTCGCCCACCGCGAGACCAGCCCCACCCCGCTTTTGTCCTGCGTCATCCGCGACGCCATGGAGAAGGGTGCCGACATCACCGCCGGCGGCGCGCGCTACAACCCCTCCGGCGTGCAGGGCGTGGGCACCGCCAACCTGGCCGACTCCCTGCTCGTCATGAAGCAGGCCGTCATCGAGCAGGGCCTGCTCTCCTGGGGCGACCTCTACGCCATGCTCGACCGCGACTGGTCCGGCGAGGGCGACGAGGTCTGGCGCCAGCGCTTCGTCAACCGCTTCGCCAAGTACGGCAACGACGTCGACGAGGTCGACCTCATCGGCGAGCGCCTGCTCTCCCACTACGGCCATGAGGTCGTGAAGTACGAGAACCCCCGCGGCGGGCGCTTCCAGCCCGGCAGCTACACCGTCTCGGCCCACATCCCGCTGGGCGAGGCCTGCGGGGCCACCCCCGACGGGCGCCGCGCCCACGAGCAGCTGGCCGACGGCGGACTGTCGCCCATGGTGGGCCGCGACAAGGAGGGCCCCACCGCGTCGCTGCGCTCCGTGGCCAAGCTCGACAACATCCTCGACTCCAACGGCAGCCTCCTGAACGTCAAGTTCTCGCCCTCCACCCTGGCCGGCGACGACGGCATCGAGAAGCTCTGCGCCTACCTGCGCGCCTTCAACCGCCTCAAGATCCAGCACATCCAGTTCAACGTGGTGGACAGGGCCACGCTCCTCGACGCCCAGGAGCACCCCGAGAACCACAAGGACCTCGTGGTGCGTGTGGCCGGCTACTCGGCCATGTTCGTGGAGCTCGCCCGCGGCATCCAGGACGACATCATCAACCGGAGCGAGCATGTCCTCTAACGCCGGGCAGACGGCCTGCGTCACCAACGTCCAGCGCTACTCGCTCCACGACGGTGGCGGCATCCGCACCAACGTGTTCCTCAAGGGCTGTCCCTTCACGTGCCCGTGGTGCTGCAACCCCGAGAACCTCTCGGCCGCCCCGGAAGTCTCCTTCAAGGAGCGGCTGTGCATGGGGTGCTCCCGCCGCGAGCCGGGCGGCCTCTGCGCCACCGCGCCCGAGGACTGCCCCACCGGAGCCAAGACCCTCCTCGGCGACGAGCTCTCTGTGGACGACGTCATGGACCGGGTGCTGCGCGACGCGGCCTTCTACGAGGAGAGCGGGGGAGGGCTCACGGTCTCCGGCGGCGAGGCGCTGCTCTGGCAGCCCTTCGTGCAGGCGCTGTTCGAGCGGGCAAAGGCCGAGGGCCTCAGGACCGCCATCGAGACCACCCTGGCCCTGCCCCTTGCGGACCCTGCGGGGCTGGCCGCCGTGTGCGACCGCTGGCTCGTGGACTTCAAGGTGGCCGACCGCGACCGCTCCGTCGAGGTCTGCCGCATCGACCCCGGGGTGCGCGACCGCAACCTGGCCGCCCTCCGGGAGCTCGGCGCCGACGTCGTGGCCCGGATGCCCGTCATCCCCGGCTACACGGACTCCCCGGAGAACGTGGCCGCAAACCTCGACGCCGTGGTGGCAGCCGGCCTCACCCGCGTGGACGTGCTGCCGTTCCACCAGCTCGGCAGCGCCAAGTACGACTCCCTGGGGCTCGACTACGCCATGGGGGACGTCCCGCAGCTCTCCGAGGCCGACGTCGCCTGGGTGGTCGACGAGGCCCGTGCCCGCGGTCTGGACGCCCGCGTCCGTGGGGAGTGAGGCCGGTACATATATCTGTTCGTAGCCAGTAAGAGTTTCGTTCGAAAACAGTTATCATAAGGCCAGCGTAGGAAACCCGGGCCGGGACCAGAAAGGGAAGACCATGGAACTCATCCTTGACACCGCCGACATCGACGCCATCCGCGAGCTCAACGAGGTCTACACCGTCGACGGCGTGACCACCAACCCCACCATCATCACCAAGAGCGGCAAGACCTTCGAGGAGGTCCGCGACGGCATGCTCGAGGTCCTCTCCCCCGAGCAGAAGCTGTTCTTCCAGGTGGTCTCCACGGACTTCGACGGCATCATGGCCGAGGCCCACTACATCTGCGCCCTGCGCCCCGAGAACACCTACGTCAAGATCCCGGTGACCCACGAGGGCATGCGCGCCATCAAGGCCTGCAAGGCCGAGGGCCTGGGCGTCCTGGCCACCGCCATCTACTCCGCCAGCCAGGGCTTCATGGCCGCCAAGAACGGCGCCGACTACCTGGCCCCCTACGTCAACCGCATGTGCAACCTCGGCGACGGTGTGGGCGAGGTCGTGCGCCTGCAGGCCATGCTCGACCAGGCCCAGCTGCCCTCCAAGATCGTGGCCGCCTCGTTCAAGAACGTGGAGCAGGTCAACGAGCTGCTCGAGAACGGCATCGAGGCCGTGACCATCCCGGTGGACGTGGCTTGGAACATGCTCGACATCCCCAGCACCCCCATCGCCGTGGACGAGTTCACCCGCAACTGGGACGCCGCCTACGGCCGCACGACCCTGCTGGCCTAACCCCTGTCCACCGGTGTCCCATTGGTCGTGTCCCAATGGTCGGACACTTCTGTCCCAATGGTCGGACACCTGGGGTGTCACACAAGGGTTTGATACCGAGGGGCCCCGACGCGTCGAAGCGTCGGGGCCCCTCGACCGTGCGTCAGGTGCCGTCGGGTTGGGAGACGCGCCATACGGAGTAGACGCACGGCTGGTCCGGACCCGGGTCCGTCGGGGTGTACGACAGGTCCATCCTCACTGCCTGCCCGGGCTCGACGCCGTCGAAGGGGGCACGGACGACGGCGTCGATGTGTGACGGTAGCTCCTCTGCAGCTTCCGGGGATTCGACGTCGAGAGAGACGACGAGGTCTCCGTCCGCGCCAGCGGGAGCTTCCTCGGCCGGCCCCCGGTAAGTGACTGCCAGGTCCGGATACCAGAACCCGCCGTTGGATGTGCTGCTGTCATAGGGCGGTGCGGGGGAAGGTGTCGGGGCCTCGGCCGCGTCGTGGGGTGCGCCGGGCGAGCAGGCCGCAAGGCCGATGACGGCGAGCAGGCATAGGGCTGCCGGGGCGAAGATGACGGGTCGGGCGCGCTCCACGGGACTCATCTCCGGCGGCGAGGGTCTCTCGGTCGCCACAATCATAGGGGCTGCCGCCCTGTCGGGTCATCAGCACGGCGCTGAGCCGAAATAATCATTCATGAAACAGGCGACGTGACAGATGTCACCGTCCCCTCTGTCACGTCCCCCTGTCAGAGCTTGGCGGGGACGCCGTTTTCGGCGATGGCCTCCGCGGCCAGCTGCTCCTTGACCTCGGGGATACGCTCGGGCTCGTAGGGGGTCATCTGGTAGACGTAGTTGAGCCAGTTGCGCCACAGCAGGTTGGCGTGGGCGCGCCAGGTGAAGATCGGCTGGCGCTCCGGGTCGTCGTCGGGGAAGTAGTTCTCCGGCAACTGGATGGGCAGCCCCGCCTTGAAGTCGCGCCAGTACTCGCCGGCCAGGGTGTCGCGGCCGTACTCGAAGTGCCCCAGCACGTACACCTCGAAGAACCGCGGCGTGGCCACGAGGGCCGGGCCGCTCGTGAAGCCGCGGGAGAGCACCTGCAGCGACGGGTCGGCCTCGATGGCGTTGGGGTCGCTCGTGGCGTGGCGCGAGTGGGGCATGTTGTGCACCTCGTCGAACCCGTTGGTAAGGAAGTTGTACTCGTCGCACAGGCGCTGCGGGAACACGCCGAAGAGCTTGGCCCCCAGCAGGCGCTTGGGTATGCCGTGCAGGTGGTAGAGGCCCGCCATGGCGCCCCAGCACAGGTACATGGTGGAGAAGACGTGGGTCTGGGCCCAGTCCATGATCTCGCAGAGCTCGTCCCAGTAGTCGACGTCCTCGAAGGCCATCTGCTCCACGGGGGCGCCGGTGATCACGAGCCCGTCGTAGTAGCCGTCGCGGAAGGCGTCGAACGTCTCGTAGAACTTCACCAGGTGATCCTGGCTCACATGGGTGGACTCGTGGCTGGAGATGCGCATGAAGTCGACGTCCACCTGCAGCGGGCTCTTGGAGATGAGCCGCAGGATCTGGGTCTCCGTCTCCACCTTGGTGGGCATGAGGTTGAGGATGACCACGCGCAGCGGGCGGATGTCCTGGTTGGAGGCGACCTCCTCCTCCAAGGCGAAGATGCGCTCTTGGCGCAGGATCTCCTTGGCGGGCAGGCCGTCGGCGACTTTGATGGGCATGGGCGACCCCTCCGGCTGAACGTTTGTTGACAGGGGTCCATGCTAACAGGTGCGGGGGCCTGCGCGCGGGTTTCGAGGGTCCCGGGCAGACCGTTCCCGGCCCTGCGCCGTGCCGGATGGTCCGTCGCCGGCCCGTTGCGGGGCGGTTTGGCCCATACTAGGGGGCATGTCTACTTCATTTGCCGAGCTCGGGCTCACAGAGCAGATCCTCTCGGGCGTCGACGCCCTCGGTTTCAACCAGCCCACCCCCGTCCAGGCTGATGCCATCCCCTGCGTCCTGCAGGGCCACGACGTGGTGGCCTCCGCGCAGACGGGCACGGGCAAGACGGCCGCCTTCGTGCTGCCGGTGCTCCAGCGCATCGCCGAGAGCGCCCGCGCCGCAGGGCGCCCCGCCGGCGCCACGGCCCCCCAAGCCCTCGTGGTCACACCCACGCGCGAGCTCGCCCAGCAAATCGAGGACGTCGCCTCGGTGGTGTGCGGCGAGACCGGCCAGCGCGCCGTCATCGTCATGGGCGGCGCGCGGTTCGAGAGCCAGCTCAAGAGGCTCGAGAAGGGCTGCGACCTGCTCGTGGCCACCCCCGGCCGCCTCATCGACCTCATGGAGCGCAGGCTCGTGGACCTCGACGGCGTGGAGGTGCTCGTCCTCGACGAGGCCGACCGCATGCTCGACATGGGCTTCTGGCCCAGCGTCCGCCGCATCATCCATGCGCTGCCCGAGGAGAAGCAGACGCTGCTGTTCTCGGCCACCATCCCGCCTTCCATCTCCTCCACGGTGAACGCGCTGCTCCACGACCCCGACGTCATCGAGATCGCCCGCGTGGGCGAGACGGCGGCCACGGTGGAGGAGGCCCTCATGCCCGTGGTGCAGGGGCAGAAGACGCCGCTTCTGGAGGAGCTCGTGCGCCGCGACGACTTCGAGCGCGTGCTCGTGTTCTGCCGCACCAAGGCGCGGGTGGACCAGCTGGAGCGCTCCCTCAAGAATGCCGGCTTCAAGGTGGACGTCATGCATGCCGACCGTCCCCAGAAGGCCCGCGAGCGCGCCCTCGAGCGCTTCCGCGACGGCAAGGTGCGCATCCTCGTCGCCACCGACGTCATGAGCCGCGGCATCGACGTCTCGGGCATCGACGCCGTGGTCAACTACGACGTGCCCCTGGACCCGGAGGACTACGTGCACCGCATCGGCCGCACGGGCCGCGCCGGCGCCACGGGCCACGCCTACACCTTCGTGGCACCTGACGAGATCAGCCCCCTGCGCGAGATCGAGTACTTCACCAAGAAGCTCGTGCCGGTGGCCGACCTCGAGGGCTTCGACTACGCCGCAGGCCGCATCGTGCCCAATCCCCGCCGCTCCACGGTCAAGCCGCGTCGCACGATGTTCTCGGGCTCCCGCTCCCGCGGGCGCGGCCCCTCGGGCGGGCGGTTCGGCCGCCACTCGTAGCGGGCCTGCCGGATGTGACAGCGGCGCCTGACCCATCTGTCACTTCTCCTGTTGAGAATCTGATCGACATGCACTCGGTGTCCGCCGCGTGCGGCCCGCGACCCCCGGAGGAACATTGAAGCAGCTGCGCCCGTACCCCCAGGCGGTCGTCACCAAGAAGGCCGCCCGGGCCATCTCAGCCGGTCACCCCTGGGTCTTCGAGGGGGAGGTACGCTTCCTGGAGCCGTCGCCGACCACCGGCGAGGAGGCCACCAACGGCTGCGTGGTGGACGTGCGCGAGGAGAAGGGCACCTACCTGGGCACGGGCCTGCTCTCGGAGCGGAGCAAGATCCGCGTGCGGTTGGTCACCCGCAACGCCAACGACCGCGTGGAAGACGCCTTCTGGCGCCGCAAGGCCGCCTGGGCCTGGGACTACCGCGAGTGCGTCATGGGCGCTAGGGCCCTGCCCGGCTGCGAGCCCGACACGAACTGCTGCCGTGTGGTCTTCTCCGAGGCCGACGGCTTCCCGGGCCTCACGGTGGACCGCTACGAGGACGTGCTCGTCTCGCAGGTGGGCACCGTGGGCATGGAGCGCCTGCGCGACACGGTGTATCCCGCGCTGCTCGACGCCCTCCGCGCCCGCGGCCAGGCCATCCGCGGCATCTACGAGCGCAACGACATAGCCAGCCGCGCCAAGGAGGGCCTGCCGTCCTACACCGGCTGGTGGCCCGAGCCCGGCGCCGACGACCCCGGAGAGCCTGCCG